>JBIJCD010000457.1:0-3058 GCA_044344895.1 Pirellulales bacterium
CGGTCTTGCGGTCGCCGATGATGAGTTCGCGCTGGCCGCGGCCGATCGGCGTCATCGCGTCATCGGCTTTGATGCCCGTCTGCAGCGGCTCGCGCACAGGCGATCGCTCGGCCACGCCGGGGGCGAGCGTCTCGACCGGCCGCCGCAATTCGGTGACCACGGGGCCCTTGCCGTCGAGCGGGTTGCCGAGCGGATCGAGCACGCGTCCGATCACCGCGTCGCCCACCGGCACGGAGAGCAGCCGCCCGGTGCTCTTCACCTCGTCGCCCTCGGTGACCTTGAGGTAGTCGCCGAGGATGATCACGCCGACTGAGTTCTCCTCGAGGTTGAACGCCAGGCCGGTGATGCCACCGGGGAACTCGACCATCTCGCCGGCCATCACGCCGGAGAGGCCCCAGACGCGGGCGATGCCGTCGCCCACCTCGAGGACACGGCCGACCTCGCGAACGTCGATGCCCGCCTGGTAGCGGGCGATCTCCTCGCGGAGCACGGATGCGATTTCGTCGGTCATGTGTGCCATGAGTACTCCCCGGTTTGGATGGCGTGGATGTTTCGCTGCTGGAGGCGGCCGCCGAGGCGGGACAGCCCCGTGGCGACCGATTGGTCGTAGATTGTGTCGTCGACGCGGACGACGAGGCCGCCGATGATCGCGGGATCGACCACGAACGTGGGCACGAGCCTGGCGGCAAGGGCTTTTTCGGTCTCGACGACGATCCGCTTCTGCTCCGCGGCGTCGAGCGGCAGGGCCGTCGTGAAGGTCGCCTGCTTCCGGCCGTCGCGGTCATCGGCCAGCCGTTCGGCGGCCCGTACCACGGCGGCGAGCATGCCGAGCCGGCCATGATGGGCCAGCACGTGCAGCGCGTTGGTGGTCGTCGGCCGCAGCCGTCCGCCCGCGAGCCGGTCGATGATCCGGTCCTTCTCCTCGATCGCGATCTTGGGGGACGAGAACACGGCCGCCGCCTCGGGCACCTGCGGCAGCACGTCGCGGGCCAGCATGCCGAGCTCGGCGAGCACCTCGCCACGGCAGCCGGCGGCCTCGGCCGCCTCGACGATCGCCTGCGCGTAGATCTTCGCCAGGCTGTCGGCGGCAATGTCCACTCGGCTGGTGCTGGTCGCGGTGGCGGAGCTCATGCGGGTGTCAGGCTCGGGGCTCGTGTGGGGTTCGGAGTCAGTCCGCTGCAGGGGGAATCAGTTGACGCTCGGACGGCTGGAAAGGCCGGCCACCGAGTCGCGCACGAGCCGCGCCTGGTCGTCGGCGCCGAGTTTGTCGCGGAGAAACTTGCCGGCGACCTCCACCGCGAGGTGGCCGGCCTTCTCGGCGATCTGGGAGAGGGCGTCGTCTTTCGCGAGCTGGATTTCGTGCTTTGCCCGCGTCCGCTCTTCGTCGGCGGCCTTCCGGGCCTCGGCAACGATCGTCTGGCGGGTGACGTCGGCGTCGCGGCGGGCCTCCTCGAGCATTCCGCGGACCTCGTCGGCCGCCTCCGCCAGCCGCCGCTCGTAGGTGGCGAGCATCCGCTTGGCCTCGTCGTTGGACGCCTTGGTCTCGGCGATCTGGCGGGCGATGCCATCCTCCCGCTTTTCCAGCCCCTCCATGATCGGCTTCCAGGCGAACTTGCCCAGCAGGGCCAGCAGCAGCATGAAGACGGCGAACGACCAGAGCGCCAGGTCGGTCTGGAACCAGGCCGGGCTTTCGAAGTCCGCCTTCGACACGCCAGCCGGCGGGGCGTGGCCGATCTCGACGTGGCCGTGCTCGCCGTGCCCGTGGTCGTCGTGGCCGGCATCCGCGGCGGCGGCCGACCCCGACGCCGCGAGCAGCACCAGGCAGCACGCGACCGCTGCGAGCATGCAGCGAAAAACCGAAGCGGATGCGGCGGACGAGCAGTTCATCGACGACTCCACGACTAGTGCGAATGGGAACGAAAACTCGGCACGACTCTCGGTCCGATCCCCCGGCACGGGATGCCGGGCGGGGCGCGGGCGACCACGTCACGAGCGGAAACCGGGGCTAGGGCGGGAATGCGAGCTGCTCGCATTCCCGCCCGTGTTCCCGCCGGCCCGCCCGCCGGTGCGGCGGGCCCGTGGACCTACTTCGTCGAGCAGATGAACAGCGCGTAGAACGTGAAACCCTCGATGAGGGCCGCCGCGATGATCATCGCCGTCTGGATGCTGCCCGCAACTTCGGGCTGCCTGGCCATGCTCTCGTACGCGGAGGCGGCGAGCCGGCTGATGCCCAGCGCGGCACCGATGACGACCAAGCCCACGCTGAACGGAGCCGAGAAGTCGATGAGGGAGCGGCCGGCACCGGTGGCTTCCTGGGCGCTGGCGAAGTTGGCGCAGGCGAGGGTGAGAACCACGGCGGCGCACGCCGAAAGGGTGCGAACGGAAAGGATCGAGCGAATCATCACGGGATCAAACTCCTTGGAAAACGAGGACTCCGGATCGAAGGCCGGAGTCAGGACAGGGACAGGAAGGAAAGACGTTGTGTGTGCGGATGCGTCGGGAAGCCAGCGCGGTCGCGACGCGGATACTCTATGAACTTTCTGCGGATTTTGAAGGGTGGATCGGGCTGATGTCGATTCCGGGACGAGCGAGACGGGCCGGCGGCTAGTGCTGGTGCACCGCCGCGCCGATGAACAGGGCCGAAAGGAACGTGAAAATGTAGGCCTGCAGGAAGGCCACGAACAGCTCCAGCAGGCTGAACAGCGCGCAGCTGACGACGCTGATCCCGGTGACCGTCGCCCACATGCCCATCGAGTACGAGGCGGCGGCGGAGATCAATCCCATGATTCCCAAGAGCACGAGGTGGCCCGCCACCATGTTGGCCAGCAGCCGCACCGCCAGGATCAGGTGCTTGATGCACAGACCGAGCATCTCGATCGCGAAGATCATCGGCTTGAGCAGGATCGCCAGCGGCAGCGGCAGATCCATCGATGGCACCTGGTTGCCGAAGAAGCCCAGGAAGCCGAACTTGGCCATGCCGGCGAGGAACACGGTCGCCATGGTCACGGCCGCCAGCGCCAGTGTGACGGAGAACGAAGCCGTGGGCGAGCCGGCCCAG
>JBIJCD010000168.1:0-7442 GCA_044344895.1 Pirellulales bacterium
ATCGTCCACAGCAGCGGCACGAACCGGTCGCCCGTGTGCGCCACGGCCGCATGTGCCACCGCATGACCGTGGCCGCCGTGTTCGTGGCCATGGTCGTGGTGCCCATGTTCAGCCTCGCCGTGGTCATGCCCGTGCCCGTGGTCGTCGATGGCGGGCCGGGCGACGTTGTCGCGGATGAAGATGAGCATCGCCTCGAAGAGATTGAGCAGCCGGCCTTGCGGCGCGGCGCCCGACCGCAGCCGGGAGGCGACCCAGGTGAAGATCAGGAACATTGCCGCAGCCACAACGAGCTCCAGGATCATGTACTTCGAGATGCCGAAGCCCGACTTCACCGCGTACAGGCTCTCGAGCTCGGCGAAGGGCTGCGGAATGAGGATCTTCCCGTCCATCGCCTCGTTGAACGCTGCCACGTCGGTGACCTCCGGGCTGCCGTCGCGGAGGAACTGCGGCACGTCGGCCAAGCTCTGCCAGCCTTGCCGCCAGAGCGCCTTCGGCACTTCGAAGAAATAGCAATCCTTGAGGTGGTAGATCGGATTGGCTGACATTGCTGGGTGGCGTCCTCGGGCGGCCGGTCGGAGAGCGGAGAGTGTGCCGTCGGACGACCACGCAGGTCAATCGGGTGACGTCGGGGGGCGGCGCAGCCCCCGGCTTCCCATCATGTGCAGCAGGATGTCGGTTGCAAGCAACGCGAGGTAAAAAACCACCAGCAGCCCGCCCCGGTCCGCGGTGATCGCATCCCGCGGCCCCGCCGACAGCCAGGCCAGGCCTGCCAGGGGGGGCACGATCCGCAGCACGGTGGCCGCCAACGAGGCCGCCACGGCCCGGGCGGGGATCGCGATCGGCAGTCGGGCCACGATCCAGGCTGCCACCGCGCCCGGCAGGCAGACGGCGGCGGCAAAGGCGACCGCCTGCGGCCGGCCGGCGCGGCCCTCGCCGAGGGCCAGGCCGCCGCCCGCGATCGTTGCGGCCGTGACCAGCAGGGCGGCGATGCCGACGAGCGTCAGCCGACTGCCGGTCGGATTGGGCGGGCTCGGCCCAGTCGGTCGGCTCATCGCCGCTCCCGTCGCCGGTTGCCGATCTGCACCAGCCATGCCAGTGCCGCCGCGAGCCCCAGCACGAATCCGGCCGGGCCGAAGAACCGCAGTCCGAACCGGGAGTCGATCCAGCCGCCGATCACGCCGGGGAGAAACATCGCCAGTCCGATGGCCATGATCCGCGACGCCCACACGAGCGCCTCGCCCATCGGTGACGAGGTTTCGGGGCGGCGGTCGAAGTCGGTCGGTGGCGGCATGCAGCAAGTGTAGGCCGCTGGGGATGGACCCGATACGGGCGGTCCCAGCCCCAGGCGGCACCGTTCGGGTAATCTTCGTGCGGCGCGTGGCCCCGCCCCGCCGTCGCACACGGAGTGTCCCATGGCCCATCGCAAGCATCGCCGCCGCTCCCGCCGCCCGACGTCCACCGCCGGCGGCTCCACGACGCCGAGCACCCTCTCCCGGTCGACCCTGCGGATGCTCGGCTGCGACGGCGACAGCTGCCAGGAGTCGATCGTGGCCCGGCCCGAGGAACTGGCGATCGCCCGCGAGAAGTGGCCGGTCGTGTGGATCGACGTCGAGGGGCTCGAGGACGCCGACGCCATCCGCATGATCGGCGACATCTTCCAGATCGGCGAACTGGCGCTGGAGGACGCCGTGACGCCGGACGAGCGGCCCAAGGTGGAGGTGTTCGGCCACCAGGTGCTCGTGGCGGCGCGGCTGGCCCGGATCGACGGCGACGCGATCGTCACCGACCCGGTCTGCATTTTCCTGGGCGACCGCTACGTGATCACGTTTCGCGAGCGGGTGACGCGTGACGGCTTCGAGGGCGTGCGGCAGCGGATCCGCCACGGCCGCACCCGGATCGGGCATCTCGGCGCCGACGCCCTGTGCGCCATGCTTCTCGATGCCGTCGTGGACGGCTATTTTCCGGTGCTGGAACAGTTCGGCGACCGGCTGGAGGCCCTCGAGGACGAGGCGATGAACAGCCCCAGCCGCGACTCGCTCGTGCGGATCCACGACGTGCGCAACGACCTGATGACGCTCCGCCGGGCGCTCTGGCCCACCCGTGACGTGCTCCACACGCTCGGCCGCGAGCCGACGCCCTTCGTCGGCGACCACGCGCGGACGCACTTCCGCGACTGCTACGACCATACCATGGAGCTGCTCGACCTCATGGAGAGCTACCGCGAGATCGGCGCCGACCTGCGCGATATCTACCTCGCCAGCCTCAATAACCGCATGAACGACGTCATGAAGGTGCTGGCGGTGATCGCGACGATCTTCATGCCGCTGACGTTCATCACCGGCTACTACGGCATGAACTTCGACACGGAATCGCCCTGGAACATGCCCCTGCTCCGCTTCCGCTACGGCGGACTCGTGGCCGCGGCGATGATGGTGGCGACGACCGTAGGCATGGTGGTGCTGTTTTGGCGCCGCGGCTGGCTCAAGCGGTGGCACTGAGCCGAGCGTGGAGCCCGCCGACGGCTCACGCCCGGCCGAGTAGGAAGAACGTCCGTACCTGGCCCTTCCCCTTCACCGTCACCTCGCCCCGGTCGGCAAAGCGGAAGCGGTCGCCGAGGAGGAGGCGGGTCGGCTCCGAGACGTGGATTCGCCACGGCGCGCCGTGCGACTCCATGCGGCTTGCCAAGTTGACCGTGTCGCCCCAGAGGTCGTAGGAAAACTTGTGGCGGCCGATGACGCCGGCGACGACCGACCCCGAATGGATGCCGATCCGCACGGCCAGCGAGAGCCCGTGCTTGGTCATCACGTTGCGGAAGGCTTCCAGCATGCCGATGGCCATGTTCGCCACCGCGTCGGCATGGTCCTCCCGTGGGATCGGCAGGCCGGCGACTGCCATGTAGGCGTCGCCGATCGTCTTGATCTTCTCGACGCCGTGGGTGTGGGCCAGGTGGTCGAACGCCGAAAAGATCTCGTCAAGCAGGCCCACCAAATGCCGGGCGTCGCAGTGCTGCGAGAACTCGGTGAATCCGCTCAGGTCGGCGAACAGCACGGTGACGCTCTGGAAGCTGTCGGCGATCGTCGACTCGCCGTTCTTGAGCCGGTCGGCGATCTTCTCGGGCAGGATGTTGCGGAGCAGCCGTTCCGACTTCTCCCGTTCCTGCTTCAATTCGGCGAGCGAACGCTCCAGGGCGGCGAAGGCCGCGTTGCGCTCGAGCAGCCGACGGTAGGCGTCGGAGTGGACCCGGATGCGCGCGACGAGTTCGACCTGATCGGGGAGCTTGATGAGGTAGTCGTTGGCACCCGCCTCCAGCAGCCGCGCCTTGACGACCGGCTCCTCCTGGGCCGACAGCATGATCACCGGCACGTCGGCGGTGGCCTTGAGCCCGCGGAACTGCCGCACCATGTCGAGCCCGTCGATGCCCGGCATGACGAGATCCTGGAGAATGACGGTCGGCTGGAAGGCCTCGGCCGCCGCCAACGCCGCCGTCGACTGCCGGCAGAACTCGTAGGCGATCTCGGACTGTCCCGCCAGCAGCCGCCGCACCGCCTCGCCGATCATCGCCTGGTCGTCGATCAGCAGCACGCGGTGCGTGGCAGCGCCGACGAGGGGTTCGGCGGCCGTCGGTGAGGCTTGATCTCCCATGAAGCGAATGCCGCGCCCTGCCGGCCGATTTCGGCGAGCCGCAGGTCGCCGCAGGCAGCGGGCGGCGACGGCTGAAAAAAGGGGAGCCAAAAACTGGGGAACTAGGATTCGAACCTAGACTAACTGGTTCAGAGCCAGTCGTGCTACCGTTACACCATTCCCCATCACGAGTGCCCATCACGAGATCGCCGGCGGCGATCGGATGGCGTTTGTGACGGTTCCGCCTCCTGCATGCAGCCGGCGGACCACAGTCGCCCGGCAGTCCGTTTCGGGTCGCCACGAAACGGGCGAATCCGGGTATGCTGACCGCCAGCCGAAGTCCAAAAAGCGTACCCGCCGGCCCCAGGGGTGGCAATGCAGTTCGCTCTGGTCGTTCGGCCCCGCACTGGAGCCGGTCGGCCGTGCCATTCCTCGAAATGAAATCCGGGCCGCGGAGCGGCGAGCGGCTGGCCCTGACCGCCGACCGGATGGTCATCGGCCGGCATCCCGCCTGCGACTTCGTGATCGACTTGTCCGCGGTGAGCCGCCAGCACGCGGCCATCACGACGGAACATGACGCGGTCTACGTCGAGGACCTTCGCAGCCGAAACGGCACGCTCCTGAACGGCAAGCCGCTCACCAGCCGGCACCGGCTGGAAAACGGCGACCAGCTGCAGGTGTGCGAGCAGGTGCTCGTGTACGTCTCCGGCAAGCCCGCCGATGCGGCCGACGACTCGGCGCTCACGTCGCAGACCTCGCTGTTCGACGAGGTGGTGGCGGAGGGCGACCACGACTCGATCATCGTGTCGCAGGTCGACATGGACGCGCCGCAGCAGGAGCCCGATGGGGGGCCGCACGCCGAGGCGAAGCTGCGGGCCGTGATCGACCTGAACCGCACGATCGGGGCCTCGCTTTCGCTCGACGAGGTGCTTCCCCGGCTCCTCGACGGCCTGTTCAAGATCTTCCCCGGCGTCGAGCGTGGCTTCGTGCTGCTCGCCGATCCCGTCACCCGGAGACTGCTGCTGCGTGCCCGGAAGGTCCGGGGCAGCGTGCAGCCGGGGCCGCTGCGGCTGAGTCTGTCGCTCATCGACCGCGTCATGCAGTCGCGGCGGGCGATCCTCTCGGCCGACGCCGCCTCCGACAGCCGCTTCAATGCCAGCGAGAGCATCGTCGACTGCCGGATCCGCTCGGTGATGTGCGTGCCGTTCTTGAAGGCCGACGGTCAGGTGCTGGGTGTCATCCACGTCGACTCGCAGGACGTGCTCAACGGCTTCGACCAGGCCGATCTGGAGGTGCTGGCGGGCATCGCCGGGCAGGCGGCGCAGGCCGTGGAGCAGGCGCTGGCCCACGATCACCGTGTGCACCAGGAGCAAATCAAGCGGGATCTCGAACTGGCCCATCGTGTGCAGCAGGGGCTGCTGCCCACCAAGCCGCCGGACATCCCCGGCTACGACATCTTCGACTTCTACGAGCCTGCCCAGCATGTCGGTGGCGACTTTTTCGCCTACGTGCCGCTGTCGGAGGGGCGGTTGGCCGTCGTGCTTGCCGACGTCTCCGGCAAGGGGGTTTCGGCGGCGCTGGTGATGGCTGCGCTGTCCGCCGACGTTCGCTACTGCCTCGCCAGCGAGCGGGATCTCGCCAAGGCGGTGTCGCTGATCAATGAGAGCTTTCTGCGCGGAGGCTGGGACGACCGGTTCGCCACGTTCGTGGTCGCCGTGCTGGAGCCGGCGACGCATCACGTGACCCTCGTCAGCGCCGGCCACCTGCCGGTGCTGCTGCGCGAGGCGTCGGGCGAGGTGCGGCCGGTCGGCATCGATCTGGGCTGCCTGCCCCTGGGCCTCGATCCCACACGGGGCTACAAGTCGTGCGAGTGCGACCTTGCGGCCGGGAGCACGCTGGTCTTCTACACCGACGGCATCACGGAGGCCCTCGACCACGAGCAAAGGCTCTACGGGTTGGAGCGGCTCGAGGAGGTGCTCGGCGGGCCGGCCACTGGCGTCGGCGACATCGGCCGACGGATTTTGGCCGACGTCGAGCGTCACGCCGCCGGGCAGGCCCGCAGCGATGACATCTGCCTGGTCTGCATCGGCCGACCCGACGCGGCGCCGCTGCCGGCAGAGTCTGCCCAGAGTCCAAGAAGCGTCCGCGACGGGCGTTCCGTGCAGCGGACGGTCTGAGCGGCCGATACCTGTTTGCGTCGGCGACAGTCGCTGGCGATGAAGGCCGGCCCAGAGCGGCCACGGGTCGCAAGAGCGTGCCCGTCGCGGGGGTTGCGCAGGCAAGGCAGAGAGGGGGCGAGGGATGAGCTTTTTCCATTGGCTGAGGGAAGGCGTACGGCAGGCGGTCGTGTTGGGGCTGGCCGACGCCGTCGAGGACGTCGGCACCCGGACCCAGGGCGAGGACCTGGGGCCGGCGTTGGCCCAGTCGCTGCGCGAGCGGCTCGCCGTCCGCAAAGAGACCGCGCTGCTGGTCGATTCGGCCGCCACGGCCGTCGCCGCGCCGACGCCGCGTCGCCGGCTCGGCCGCTCGATCGACGGACTCCGCAAGGCGGCCTGACCGGCTCAGTCCGGCGGCAGACGGGCGGGCAGTGCCGCGGCCGACGGCGGCAGCGCGACGTCGATCGTGGTGCCGCCGCCGGGCCTGCTCGTGATCACCGGCTCGCCGCCGAGGAGCCGCGCCCGCTGGCGGATGCCCTCCAGACCGAACCGCTCGGCCGGCACCACGGCGGGGTCGAAGCCGACGCCGTCGTCGCGGATGAGGATCCGCACGCTGCCGTCGCTCGCCGCTTCCAGGCGGATGGCCACCGACGTCGCCCGGGCGTGCCGGCGGACGTTCGCCAGCGACTCCTGCACGATGCGGAAGATCGTCGTCTCGACGTCGGCCTGCAGCCGGCGGCTGCCGAGGAGGGCGTGATCGAAGCGGACCTCCGGCAGGTCGAGTCGGGCCTCGGCCACCAGCGTCTCGAGGGCTTCGATGATGCCCAGTTCATCGAGCGCCGGCGGCCGCAGCCCGCTGATCAGCCGGCGGGCCTCGTCGGTGGCAGCCCGCACGAGTCGCAACCCCTCGCGCAGGTCGCGTGCCTGCGGAGACTCTCCGGCGGCGTGGTCGTAGGCCTCGAGGTGCATCATTGCGCCGGCAAGGTACTGGGCGAGGCCGTCGTGGATCTCGTAGGAGACGAGCTGCCGCTCACGCTCCTGGATCTCCAGCAGCCGGCGGAGCAGCGTTCGCTCCCGTTGCAGGGCGATCTCGGACGTCCGCAGCGGACGGATGTTTTCGCAGCAGACCATCACCGCCGCGATCCGCCCGCCGACCCGCACCGGGCCGAGCCGCAGCGAAAAGTAGTTGAGCGAGCCGTCGAGGCCACGCACGGTAGTCTCCAGGGAGCGATACTCGCCCGTCTCGAACACCTCTTGGAGCAGCCGGACGAGCCGTTCCGACGACTCGGGCAGCGTGAATCGCGTGAGGTTGTGATCGACGACCTGATCGACCGTGAAGCCCTCGTCCACACGGCTGCACGAGCGGATGATCCCGGAGCGGTCGACCACCGCGATGTATTCGCCGCTGGTCCGCTGGACCGCCTCCCACAGTGCCCGGCAATCGCCGAGCGCCGTCAGGCAGGCCGCCTGATCATCGGATCGGCCGCCGTCGCCGTGGAGCGATGCGGGGTGCTGCGGGTCGCGCGTGGTGTCGGGCATGCGAGGGCTCGGGGGCGGGCGTGCGTTCAATGTGATTTTGGCCGGGGAATCCGGCCGCCGGATCCCCCCCTGCCCGTGCGGCCGCGCGGCCGGCCCTCGCGGGGGCTGGCGCCGCCGTCCCGCAGC
>JBIJCD010000500.1:0-2726 GCA_044344895.1 Pirellulales bacterium
TGACCTCCACGTCGAGCCCCACCTGCTCGCGAACCCGCCGGCAGAATTCGGGGCCGTTGCGGGCCTCCCGAACGGCGCAGGTGGCGATCGTTCGCAGGCTCGTGGCCTGATAGCCGGCGGCGATCTCCTTGAAGGTTCGCAGGGCGGTGATCGTCCGCTCCATCGATTCGTCGTCGAGTTGGCCCTTCTCCGACACGCTCCGTCCGAGCCGGGTCGGCTCCCGTTCCTCGTCAAGGATCCGGTAGGTGCCGCCCCGCAGGGCCTCGGCCACGAGCAGCCGCACGCTGTTGGAGCCGATGTCGATGGCCGCGAGCCGGCAGGCCAACTCCGCCGACAGATAGATCTGCTTGTGCTCGACCTCGTCGCGGCCGTCGGCCATGGAACTTCCTCTGGAACGTCCCGGTCAATGGACGCCGGACATGATAACCACGGCCGCCGCCCGGCACGGCCGCCACCCGTCCGTCGATACGGTACACTCCGCTGCCCCAGCCCGCCCTCGCATTCGCGGCCGTGTCCTCAATCCCCTCACCGATCGTTCTCCGGCCCCCGGGACACCCGCCGGCGGGCGTCCCCGCCGGGGCCACGCCAGCGGCGTGGACGCCAGGGCAGAGGGGCTGCGCGGTGGCCGTCGGCAACTTCGACGGCGTCCATCGCGGCCACGCGACGATCGTCGCGCGGCTCCGCGGATTAGCCGACCGGCTCGGCGTGCCGGCCGTCGCCCTGACGTTCGACCCGCATCCCGCGGCCATCGTGCGCCCCGCGTCGACCCCCGTGCCGCTGACCACGCTCGGCCGCCGGGCCGAGTTGCTCGGGCGGCTCGGTGTCGATGCGATGCTCGTGCAGCCGACCACACCCGACCTCATCAGCCTGTCGGCGGAACGGTTCTACGCCGAGATTCTCCGGGAGCGGCTGGGAGCCCGCGGGCTCGTCGAGGGGGAGGACTTTCGCTTCGGTGCGGGCCGGACCGGCGACATCGGCATGCTCCGCGGCCTCTGCGACCGCGACGGCCTCGCGCTCGAGACCGTCGCACCGGTCATGGTCGATGGCCAGGCGATCTCGAGTTCACGGCTGCGGGGCCTGATCGCCAGGGGTGACGTGCGGTCGGCGGCGTCGCTGCTCACCGCCCCCTACAGACTGACGGGCACGGTGGTGCAGGGCGCACGACGCGGTGGACCGCTCGGCTTCCCCACGGCGAACCTCGCGGAGGTGGCGACGCAGCTGCCCGCCATCGGCGTCTACGCGGCCCGGGTCGCGGTGCCGGGGCGGGGCGTCCATGCGGCCGCCGTGCACATCGGCCCCAACGTCACGTTCGGCGAAACTCGGCTCTCGGTAGAGGCCCACCTGATCGGCTTCTCGGGCACGCTCTACGGGGCAAGTCTCGACGTTGACTTCCTCGAGCGGCTGCGCGACACTCAGAAATTCGATTCGCTGGACGCCCTCCGGATCCAGCTGGCAGCCGACGTAGCGCGGGCCGGCGAGATCGCAGGCCCGGCATCCCCCGCCACCTGACCCACCGCCCGAGCCGGCGGCGGTCCCCCGCCTCGAGCACCGTCCACGACGCCCCTGAATCACCGCTCTCGCAGCCCAGTCCAAGGGCAAGGAGACCGAATGCGACTCGATTGGGCCAGCCTGCTGGGCATCCTCCGGGATTGCCGCCGCGTCGTGCTCACCAGCCACGTTCGCCCCGACTGCGACGCGCTCGGCAGCGAACTCGGCATGGCCGGCATCCTCGAGGCGCTCGGCAAGGACGTGCGGATCGTCAACGCCCAGGCCACGCCACCGGGCCTGCGCTGGATCGACCCCGACCAGCGTCTCGAGTCGCTGGCCGAGCGGGTGAAGCCGGCCGACCTGGCCGACCGCGACCTGCTGATCGTGGTCGACACCAGCGCCTGGGCGCAGCTGGGCGCCATGGGCGACGTGCTCAAGGCGATGCGTGACCGGGTGCTCGTGATCGACCACCACGTCAGCGAGGACGACCTCGGCGACCGCTGGTTCAAGGACACATCGGCGGAGGCCACCGCCAGGATCGTCTACGAGATCGGGGTGCGGCTGAAGGTGCCGTTCACCGAACGGATCGCCACGCCGCTCTACGCCGGGCTGTCGACCGACACCGGCGGATTCCGGTTTCCCTCCACCTCGGGCGAGACGTTCCGGATCGCCGCGCGGCTCGTCGACGCCGGCGCGCAGCCGCCGGCCATCTACCGCGAGCTGTTCGAACAGGACACACTGGCCCGCCTCCACCTCGTGGGCCGCACTCTCGCCGGTGCCCGCACCTCGCACGACGGCCGCGTGATCACGTCGATCGTGCGGCAGGCCGACATCCGCGAGTCGGCGGCGACGCCGCACGACACCGAAGACCTGATCAACATGACCCTCGTCGTGAAGGGCACGCAGGTCGCCGTGATCCTCATCGAGCAGCCCGACGGCCGGATCAAGGTCAGCTTCCGCAGCCGCTCCTCCGTCGACTGTAGCGCCCTGGCGGGCCGGTTCGGCGGCGGGGGCCACAAGGCCGCAGCCGGTGCGATCCTCGACGGGCCGTTCGATGCCGCACTGGAGCGGGTCGGGACGGCGGTCGACCATGCAGTCACGGCCGCCGGCCCGACCTGAGCCCGCCCCCCAGTCCATCCCACCTCGGCCCCAACCTTTGCACGGAGATCCGCCATGAATGGGCACCAGCGGAACCATGCCCCCGTCGATCACGTGCAGGCCGCGGGCCGCCGTGGGGC
>JBIJCD010000501.1:0-2707 GCA_044344895.1 Pirellulales bacterium
CGCGGTGACGCTCCTCGACGAAAACGTCGAGGAGATCGACTGGGAGTCCCTGGCGCACTACGACATCGTGGGTGTCACGGGGATGATCGTGCAGAAGGAACGGATGCGGCAGATCCTCATGCGTCTGAAGGAGATGCAGGTCTTCACGGCCGTCGGGGGACCGCTCGTTTCGGTGGACGAGGCGTTCTTCGAGGGGCTGTGCGACGTCGCCTTCATCGGCGAGGCCGAAACCACCTGGCCCGGCTTCCTGGAGGACTTCGCCCGCGGGCAGCCGACCGAAACCCGGTACGAGCAGAAGCAGCCCACCGACATGACGACGGTGCCCAAGCCCCGGTTCGACCTCCTCAAGGTCGATCGCTACGCCTCGGCCGCCGTGCAGTATTCCCGGGGCTGTCCGTTCCAGTGCGAGTTCTGCGACATCATCGTGATCTACGGCCGCAAGCCGCGCGTGAAGCGGCCGGAGCAGCTCGTGGCCGAACTCGACGAGCTGCGGCAGGTGGGATTCCGATCCGCGTTCATCGTCGACGACAATTTCATCGGCGACAAGCGCAAGGCGAAGGCCGCGCTCGAGCTGATCATTCCGTGGATGGAGGAGCACGGGTATCCCCTGCGGCTCACGACCGAGGCCAGCATCG
This sequence comes from Pirellulales bacterium, assembly GCA_044344895.1. GTDB lineage: Bacteria > Planctomycetota > Planctomycetia > Pirellulales > UBA1268 > CAMCQY01. The sequence continues at coordinate 636 of JBIJCD010000501.1, forward strand.
ACCTCGCCAACGACCCCGAGCTGCTCGACATGATGTACCGGGCGAACTTCCGCAGCGTGTTCATCGGCATCGAGACGCCGCGGATGGATTCGCTCAAGGAGACGAAGAAGTTCCAGAACGTCCGCGGCGATTCGCTCGAGGAGAAGCTGAAGCGGATCCAGGCCGCGGGTCTCGACGTGAACGCCGGCTTCATCGTCGGCTTCGACAGCGACGACAAGGCGATCTTTGAGGACCAGTTCCGCTTCATCCAGGACAACGGCATCACGCTGGCGATGGTAGGCATGCTGCAGGCGATCCCGCGGACGCCGCTCTACGACCGGCTGAAGCGGGAGGGGCGGCTCGTCGAGGACGATCCCAGCCTCAACATCGTGCCCAAGCAGATGACCCGCGACGAGCTCCGCGACGGCTACTGGAACCTCGTGAAGCGGCTCTACAGCCCGGAGGCATACCTCGATCGCTCCTGCCGCGTCTACGAATCGGAGTCATACGTGGCGAAGCGGGCGGAGATCTGCCGGAAGGCGAAGGAGGGCAGGCAGCTGCCCACGCTCGTCTACGGGCTCACGCTGCTATGGACGCTGTTTCGGGCGCTGCTGCGGGACGGGTCGGTATTTTCCGTGGGCGGCGTCTACGCCCGCTACTTCTGCTCGCGGAAGATTCTCGGCCGCCGCGGCGTGGTGGGCTTCGCTCAGTTCATGAACCGCTGCGTGACCCACTGGCACTTCTACAAGTTCACCCGCGAGGCCACGGCCGGCAGGCTGCGGGCCTACAACACGATCTGACCCACTGACGTCTGCAGACCGCGTGTGGTGTCAGGCGATGCCGTCGAGCTCCCAGCCCGTGCGGTAGGTACGGGTGAGAAACTGCTCCGCCTCGGGGGCATTGGGAATCCTCATCGCAGCGGCGTCCCACTCGAGCTTCCGCCCCGAGCGGTAGGCCACGTTGCCGAGGTGGTTGGCCTCGGTGAGCGGGCCCGCGTAACTGAAGGGGCACGTGGTCGGCGTGCCGGACTTGCAAGCCTCGATCCATTCGGCATGGTGGCCGGCGGATGGGGCGATCGTTGCGGCCGGCCGCTGGAAGTCGCGGACGTCGGGGCCGAAGAGGAGCAGGTGGCGGCCGTAGTCGGCCAGGAGCTGGCCCTTCGTGCCGACGAAGAGGCAGCCGGAATCCCACCGCGGAATCTGGCCATCCTGCCACGCCTTGGGTTTGTGGGTGCCCTGGTACCAGGTGAGGGCCAGCGGGCCGCGGTCGCCGCGGGCCGCATATTCGTACTGCACGTGCATCGAGGCCGGTGCCAGCTCCGGGTGTGGGGGCGGACCAAACGCCTCGATCGTTTTGGGCGCGTCAAGGTCGAGGGCCCAGAACGGCAGGTCGATCCAGTGGCTGCCGAGGTCCGACATCGTGCCGCTGCCGAAGTCCCACCAGCGGTACCACTTGGGGCCGGGGAAATAGACCTCGTGGAACGGCCGCTCGGGGGCGGGGCCGAGCCAGAGGTTCCAGTCGAGCGAGGATGGAATCGGCGTCGACCCCTCCGGCCGCTGTTGCACGGAGACGATGTCCTTGAACTGGGCGGCGTCCTCAGGCGACTGCAGCCCCCAGGCCCGGCCCACCCACACGTGCACCTCGCGGACGGCGCCGATAGCGGCTCCCTTCACCAGTTCCACGACCCGGCGGTAATTCTCGCCGGCGTGGATCTGCGTGCCCATCTGCGTGGCGACGCCTGCCTTGCGAGCGGCCTCGGTGACGAGCCGGGTCTCGCGGACGTTGTGGGCCAGCGGCTTCTCGCAATAGACGTGCTTCTTCCCGCGGAGCGCCGGCAGCGTGGCGAAGGCGTGCGTGTGCTCGGTGGTGCTCACGACGACGGCGTCGTACTCCGACGGCTTGAGGTCGTCGTACATCCGGCGGAAGTCTGCGTAGCGGCGGGCGGCCGGGGCCTTCGCGGCCGCCGACTCGATGGCCCCGGCTTCCACGTCGCACACCGCCACCACCTGCTCGCCGGCGACCGCGGCCAGGTTGCCGGCGCCGCGGCCACCGCAGCCGATCACCGCCACGCGGAGTTTGTCGCCGCGATGCTC
>JBIJCD010000502.1:0-2695 GCA_044344895.1 Pirellulales bacterium
ATGCCTGGGAGCCGAATCCGAAGTGCGACCTCGTCAACGCGGCCGGCCTGCCGGCGTCGCCCTTCCGCACCGACGACTGGCCCACGGCAGAGGATGCGGCTGCCGGAGCGGGCAGATGACGCCCAGTGCACGACTCGTCACTCTCGTCGCAGTCGCAGCCTGTCTCCCCGCGCCGCGAGCGACGGGGGTGGCGGGGGCCGCGGAGCCCAGGCCCAACGTGCTCGTGATCGTCAGCGACGACCAGGGCTACGTCGACGCCGGCTTCCAGGGGGGCGTCGACGTGCCCACGCCGCACCTCGACCGGCTGGCGGCGTCGGGCGTGCGGTGCACGAGCGGCTACGTGTCGCACCCCTTCTGCTCGCCGACGCGGGCCGGCCTGCTCACCGGCCGCTACCAGGCCCGGTTCGGCCATGAAAACAATCCGGTGTACGACCCGCTCGACCCCACGGAGGGCCTGCCGCTCGGCGAGCGGATCCTGCCGCAGCTCGTGAAGCCCGCGGGCTACGCGACCGGCTGGGTGGGCAAGTGGCACCTCGGCGCATCGCCGCAGCACGCGCCCTGGTCCCGCGGCTTCGACGACACGTTCGGCTTCATCGGCGGTGGCCACCGCTTCACCGGCTGGAAGCCCGACGGCCGGCAGTACACGCTGCCGCTGGTCCGCGACGGACTCCCCGTCGACGACGTGCCCGTTCATCTCACGGCGGCCCTCGGCGACGAGGCGGCGGGTTTCGTCCGGCGACATGCCGGCCAGCCGTGGTTCCTTTACCTCCCCTTCAACGCGCCGCACACGCCGCACGAGCCCACCGCCGAGCGGGAGCAGCGGTTCGCCCACGAGACCGACCCGCAGCGGCGCAAGTACCTCGCCCAGGTGAGCCTGCTCGACGACGCCGTGGCCGCCGTCACGAAGGCCATCGCCGACAGCGGCCAGACGGGACGCACGCTGGTCTTCTTCTGCTCCGACAACGGCGGCCCCGTGAAGAACGCCGCCGACAACACGCCGCTGCGCGGCGGAAAGGGGCAGCTCTACGAGGGAGGCATCCGCGTGCCGTTCCTGGTGAGCTGGCCCGACCGGCTGCCGGCTCGCGCGACCTACGAACAGCCGGTGTCGTCGCTCGATTTCTTCGCAACCGCACTCGCGGCGGCCGGCGTGCCGCATCCCCGTGACCGGCCCTACGACGGGGTCGATCTCCTGCCGCACCTGACTGGCACGGTGACGGCCCCGCCGCACGAGCGGCTCTTCTGGCGGCTGGCCTACGGCAGGTCGCACGCCGTGCGCGAGGGCAGCTGGAAGCTCGTCCGCACGAAAGACAAGCCCGACGAACTCTACGATCTGGCCGCCGACGTGGCTGAGTCGCGGGATCTCGCCGCCGCCGAACCGGCGGTGGCGGCGAGGCTGGCCGCTGCGATCGACGCCTGGACGAAGGAGCTCGTCGACCCGGTCTTCCCGGGATCGAGCGCGAAGAGCGAGGACTGGGGGCCGGGCGGCGCGAATCAGAAAGGCAACCCCAAGGCCCTCAAACGGCGACAGGACGCCGCTGGGGATGGTGCGGCCGCGCCGTAGGCGGCGGCCGCCACGCCCACGGCTTCAGATGGCGGCTCAGATGCGGTCGTCCCCGGGCGAGGTTCCGGTCGTGCAACTCCGCGCGTACAGCACGACGAGCCAGAGGAAATAGCCCCCGATGAGCCCCGTCTGCAGCCAGTAGGCGAACGTGGAGCGGCCCGCGAGCACGGTCGCCAGCGCATCGGAAAGATTCACGGCGGCCAAGCCGGTGACCGTCACGCCGAGCGCGACCAGTGCGGCTGGCACGGCGACGGGGTGGCGGGCGGCCGTCGCGAACAGGCAGACGTAGGCCACGACGGCGAACGAGATGATCTTGTCCTGGTAGGCGTGGAACGGGACGTCGTAATAGACGAAGAGCAGCGGGAACTTGAGGCCGAAGAAGTGCGCCACCGCCATGCAGCAGAAATAGGCCACACCCATCCACAGCGACCACCGCAGAAGCCTGTCGGCCCAAACCGGCTGTGCCATCGTCGCATGTCCTTTGACTGAAGCTCGACTCAGCATCACATGCGACGGCGGGATCAGCCTGCGCCGGTCGCCAACCTGCGGTCTATCCAGCGGCCGGCGGCCAGGCCGCTCACCGCCGCCCCTTCCACCCGCGGGCCGCCGAACGCGTCGCCGCAGCAGACGATCGGCGGCGCGTCGACCGCCACGAGCATCGATGCCGGGATGATCGTCGTCGGCAGCGCGAACTTCCAGCGGTGGAGCGACCGCTCTACGATCGCCGTGGCCGGATCGCCGTCGATCCAGGGCCGCACGAGTTCGATGAGCTCCCGAGCCACGTCGTCCGGAGGATCGTCGAAGCGGCGGCGGCTGAAGTCGCCCGCGGCGTGCACGGTCAGCGCGGGCACGGGCGAGATCCCCTTGTGCATGTTGTCGGCGATCCACGACACCGGGCCGCTCTCGCACTGGATCGCCCCCGGCGGCGGCACGAGGCTCGGCCGGTCGAGCACCAGCATGAGGGCGAAGCAGGGATCGTAGCCGACCGTGGACAATTGCCGCCGCACGTCGGCGTCGATCCCGCCCGCATCGCCGAGCAGGCCGCCCGCGGCGAAGAGGTCAAGCGACTGCGGCACCGGCGACGTCACGATCACGGCGGCCGCGTCGATCACCTCGTCCGCCGCTTGCTCACCG
>JBIJCD010000503.1:0-2688 GCA_044344895.1 Pirellulales bacterium
CGTTGGCGTTGCCGTCGTAGATCTCTCCCTGCAGGAGGATGATCCTGTTCTCGAGGAGCAGGTCGCCCAGCGTCATCTGCCGCTGCCGCTGGTAGTCGCGGTAGGCGCTGGAGGCTTTCGGGGCGGGGGTGCGCTCGTGCATGACGGGTCTCTGGTGGACGGTTGACGCTTGCGATGGGAAGGAACGCGGGCCGGAAGCGGGATGCCGGCCGCACGGCGCCGCGGGCCGTGAGGGCGGCCGCGGCTCAGGTGCGACGCGGCGCGGCGGCCTCCGGGTGCGTCGCCGTGGGGATCTCCTCCTCGCCGACCACGACGCCGCAGACGGCGTGATCCACCGCCTCGGCATCGCGTTTCTGGAACTCGAAAGGGACGTCGGTGAACTTGGCGTGCGACGTCACGAGGTCGATCGTCTTGCGCTCGATGATCTGGTTGCGGAGCACGTCCATCAGGCCGCGCTTCTCGAGGTTCGCCCGCACCCGCCGCGGCGACTCACCCGACTGGGCGGCGATGGCCCGGATCTCCTCGTCGTAGTCGGCCGCCGTGTCGGCGATCGACTGGTCTTCCGCGATCCGCTCGAGGATGAAGTGCTCCTTGAGGGCGCGGGCTGTGCTGCCCATCACCGTCTGCCGCAGTTCGTTGACGTGCTGCCGGATGGCGTCGTCGTCGAAGCCGCTACGCCGCAGCTCGAGGATCGCCCGCTCCAGCTCTCGGAGGCTCTGGCGGCGGAGCAGATCGGGCGGCAGGTCCCAGCCGGCCGATGCGGTGAGGGCGCTCGAGACCTGCTGGCGCACCTGACGGCGGCGATGCCACTCCAGCTGGCCTTCCAGCTGCTTGCGGACCGCGGCCCGCAGTTCGTCGGCCGACGCGAACGAACCCAGCTCCGCGAGCAGGTCGGCCCCCAGCTCGGGCAGTTCGAGCTTCTTGACCTCGACGACGGCGATCTCCACCGTCACGTCCTTGCCGCGGAGCGGCTCCAGCGCCGCCTCGTCCGACACCTTGACGGTGGCGGTCACGGTGCTGCCGGGGCGGGCCTTGGCCACGAGCTTGTCGAATCCGGCGAGCTCGGCGTCGGCGAACGAGAGTCGGGGCCGCACCACCAGTTCGAGGTCGGTCGCCTCCGACAGGAGCGTGTCGCCGTCGAGGAACCGCAGGGTGGCCACGATCAGGTCGCCGCTCGCGGCCGGGCCGTCGTGGGGCACGAACCGCGCCCGGTCACGCAGGATGTTGGCGAGCGACTCTTCCACGTCGTCGTCGGAGATCGTCCGCGATGGACGGCGGATCGACAGCCCCTTCCACTCCGGCAGATCGAACTCCGGCCGCACCTCGATCTTGAACTCGAAGGTCATGGGGCCGTCTTCGGGCATGATCACCGCGTTCACGTCGAGGTCGGGCTCGCTGATGGGCGACAGCTTTTCCTGCTCCGACACCTGCGTCATCGCGTCGGCGAGGAGCTTGCTGCGGATCTGGTCGGACAGCTCCGACTTGAACCGGCTGCTCACGAGCCGCCGCGGGGCGCGGCCCGGCCTGAATCCCGGCAGCATGGCGGCGGGCATCATGTCGCCCAGGGCGAGGTCGCGGTAGCGGTCGATGTCCTCGCGGGCCACGGCCACGCGGACGCGCCGCTCGCAGGCCGAGATCTTGTCGATCGTGACGTCGAGTTTGAGGGGCTGCGTTGCCGGTTCGTCGCCGGGAAGCGTGGAGGCGGGGGCGGACGTGGGGCTGGCGGGAGAGGACATGGCGGTTTCCGACGGGGCGACGACGAGGAACGGTGCCGACGCTGCGCGTCGTCCTGCCGGGCCGGACCGCCCGCCAGCGGCCGGCCCGTGCGGGGCGGGCCGGGAAGATGGTTCGGGGGGGACGCCGAGCAACGGGCGGCCAGGAAGCGGGTGATGGGATTCGAACCCACGACAACCACGTTGGCAACGTGGTGCTCTACCAACTGAGCTACACCCGCGGGCGGTACCTCGTCAGCCCGCGGTGCGGCGGATGCCAAAACCGCCACGAACTGCCGAGGAACCCAGAATTATAGGGTGGGCTGAGGTGGCCGCAAGGTCAGCCACCGGGGCAGGCTGGGTTTTTTGCGGGGGGTGCACAAACGCGTTTCGAGCCTGCGACGAGCGGTTTCGCCGGTCTGGCGAGTCGGGTCAGGGCGCGGCCTTTTCCGGGCGTCTGGCGCCCTTCTTGGGCGGCGGCGACACGGGGTTTGCGAGCCTGACCGTCAGCGACGTGGCCTGGAGTTCCCCGCGTCTCAGGTACCTGCCCTCGACTTCCACCGCGTCGCCACGACCGACGAGCGACATGTCGGTCGTGCTCACCACCAGTTCGGCTGTCTCCGGGACGGTGACGTCGAACTTCTCGCGACCGGCCTGGATCGTGATCACGTCGTCCTTGACCTGCTTGATCGGTCCCGACACGAGGTACATCCCGGCCGGCCGCCGGCCCGGGAGCCGCTTGCCCCCCTGATCGCCGATGCCCGGCGTCGTCACGCCCGGCACGCCGCCGCCCGGGAACACGAGCCTCGTGACCGGTTCGCTGGCCTCGCCGTTTTCGTCGATCGACACGCTCGCCGACACGAACTGCCCCTGCTGCAGCATCTCGCGACTGGCCGCTCCGGTGACGTCGACGCGAACGTTGGGCGCAGGAGCGACCATCCAGATCGTCGCTCCTTCCTTGGGCAGCCGCACCTGC
>JBIJCD010000120.1:0-8747 GCA_044344895.1 Pirellulales bacterium
TCTGGCGGTGAGGTAAACTTGATGGAGCGGCCTCGTTCCGCCCCCCCGGCCCGCCCGCCCCACGATGAACGCCCCCCACGTCGCCGCGACTCCCCAGGCTGCGGTCCGCACGCCGTTCCCCGGCTATCGGCCGCCGGCCGGCTGCTATGACGAGCTCTTGGGCGCCGACGCCCAGCCGCGGCCTCACTGGCGGCAGCTGGTCGACCTGCTCGGCTCCTGGCAGCCGTCCGAGCTCGCCGAACGCTGGGAGCAGGCCCGCAAGCTGATCCGCGACAACGGCGTCACCTACAACATCCACGACGAGGCCTCCGGCGAGCAGCGGCCCTGGGTGCTCGATCCGATCCCGCTGGTCGTCGCGCACGAGGACTGGAGCCGCCTCGAGGTCGGCATCAACCAGCGGGCCCGCGTGCTGGATGCGCTCCTGGCCGACCTCTACGGACCGCAGCGGGTGCTGGCGGCCGGGATCGTGCCGCCCGACCTCGTCTTCTCCCATCCCGGATTCCTCCGCTGCTGCCACGGCTTTCCCGTGCCCGGCAACCGCTGGCTCCATCTCTACGCCGCCGTCATCGCCCGCAACCACGACGGCACGTGGATGGTGCTCGGCGACCGCACGGGCGTGCCGCAGGGGCTCGGCTATTCGCTCGAGAATCGGCTGGTCGTCTCGCGGCTGCTGTCGGGCGTGTTCCAGGAATGCAACGTCGAGCGGCTGGCGCCGTTCTTCATCGCGCTGCGCGGCATGCTCCGCGGCCTCGCCCCGGGTCGCGACGCGCCGCAGATCGCCCTGCAGAGCCCCGGCCCCTCCAACCCGACCTACTTCGAAGACGCCTACCTCGCCCGCTACCTCGGCCTCACGCTGGTGGAGGGGGGCGATCTCGCGGTGCGCGACGACCGGGTCAGCCTCAAGACGCTCGGCGGACTCGTCCCCATCGACGTGCTGCTGCGGCGGGTGGCCGACCGCCATTGCGACCCCCTCGAGCTCGACGGCACGGCGCTCGACGGCACGCCGGGCCTGGTGCAGGCGATCCGCCGGTCGCGCATCGCCGCGGCCAACGCGTTGGGCTCCGCGCTCGTGGAATCGCCCGGACTGTCCGAGTTCCTCCCGGCGGTGTCGCGGTTCCTGCTGGGCGAGGACCTCGCTCTGCCCGCGCCACGGTCGTGGTGGTGCGGCCACGCAGACAACCTCGCGCATGTGCTGGCATCGCTCGACGAACTCGTCATCGAGCCGGTGGCCCCGCGACGCGGACTGAAACGGCTGGTGCCGGAACTGCTCGACGCCCGCGCCCGAGCCGAGCTCGTCGCGGACATCCGTGCCCGGCCGGCGGAATGGGTGGGCCGGGAACGGGTCGAGCGGTCGGCGGCGCCGTGCTGGAACGGCAGCGGGATCGTGCCCGCGTCGGTGCTCATGCGGTGCTTCGCGGTGGCAGTGGACAACGGCTACCAATCGATGCGGGGCGGGCTGGCGCGGATGTCGCTGGGCCGCTCGCCGCGGGAGGAGCTGCTGCTGTCCGCCCAGGGGTCGAAGGACGTGTGGGTGCTTTCCAGGGGGCCGGTGGTCCCGGTGACGCTCCTGCGGCAGCCCGGCCAGCCGGTGCCGCTCCGCCGCAGCGGCAACGACCTCCCCAGCCGCGTGGCCGATCACCTGCACTGGCTCGGCCGCCACGTGGAGCGCGCGGAAAGTGCGGCACGGCTGCTGCGGGCCGTCGCCGGCCGGCTCGCCGCCGAGGCCAACGTCGACGCCGGCGTCGAGGCTGCGATCCTGCTCGGCTCCCTGGAGAATCCGCCACTGCTGCGGCGGGAGTGGCTCCAGCCCGGCCGGGCGGCCACGGGCCGCGAGATCGCGGCCGAGATCCGGGCCTTCGTGCTCGATCCGGCGCGGCCGACGGGCGTGCAGGCCTCGATCCGCAGCATGTGGCAGATGGCGTCGGTGGTCCGCGACCGCATCTCGATCGACTCCTGGAAGATCCTGGCCCGCGTTCGTCGCGACAGCCTCGCCGACGGATCGACCGGGGATGTCGGCCGCGGACGGATGGACGTCGACGTGCTCTCGCTGCTCGACACGCTGATCCTCGATCTCTCCGCCTTCGCGGGCCTGGGCACCGAGAGCATGACCCGCGGTCCGGGCTGGCGGTTTCTCGACATGGGCCGGCGGATCGAGCGGGCCGGTGCCGTGGCCCAGCTGCTGTCGGCGGCCCTGGTACCGCCGCGGCCCGTGTCGCCGGAGGTGGGCGATCCCCTGCGGCTGGACGAGATGCTGCTCGAAATCGCCGACAGCTCGATGACCTACCGCAACCGCTATCTCGGTGCGCTCGAGGCCGGGCCGCTGATCGACCTGCTCGTCATCGACGAGACCAACCCCCGCAGCATCGGATTCCAGGTCGCCGCGTTGGAGGCCCACGTCGCCCAACTGCCGCGTGACGCTTCCTCGCCGGTCCTGTCAGGGGAGCAGCGGGCGGTGATGGCGGCCACGAGCCTGCTGCGGCTCGCCGATGTCTCCGCGCTGGCCGCCACCGACGCCGACGGCGGCCGTCCCCAGCTGGGGCAGATGCTGTCCCGGATCCAGGGCTCGCTCCGCGGACTGTCGGAGGCGATCACCCACCACTATCTCGTGCATTCCACACCCCGCCGCTGGCTGGGGGATGTGCTCGAGCCGCCCGCCGCTGCCGGCTGACAGCCCCCCCGCGAACGTCCGGACCATGATCCCGAAAATCGCCATCGTCGGACGTCCCAACGTCGGCAAGTCGACGCTCTTCAACTGGCTGGTCGAGAAGCGGATCGCGATCGAGGATCCGACCGCGGGCGTCACCCGCGACCGGCTCGTCCAGCGGATCGCGCTGGAGGGTCGTACCGTCGACCTGGTCGACACCGGCGGCATGGGGTTCGACGACCCCGACGGCCTCACCGCGCGGATCGACGCCCAGATCGAGGCCGGCCTCGCGGAGGCGGCGCTCGTGCTCCTGGTGGTCGACGTTCGCACCGGCCTCGTGCCCGCCGACCACGACGTGGCCGCCCGCGTCCGCAGGATCGGGGCGCCGGTGCTGCTGGTGGCCAACAAGGCCGACGACCCGCGGCTCGACGACCACGCCCACGAATTCGCGGTCCTGGGATTCGGGCCGCCGCTCGTCGTCAGTGCCCGGCAGCATCGCAACCGGGAGACCCTCGTCGACGCGATCCTGACGCGGCTGCCGGAAGCCGCACCGGGCGAGGAGGAGACGCCGGTCGACCTGCCGGAGATGAAGCTGGCGATCGTCGGCCGACGCAACGTCGGCAAGAGCACGTTCGTCAACAGCCTTGCTCACGAGGAGCGGGTCATCACCAGCCCGGTCGCGGGCACCACCCGCGACTCGGTCGACGTGCGGTTCGAGGTCGATGGCCACTCCTTCCTCGCGATCGACACGCCCGGCCTGCGGCGGACGAAGAGCCGCACGACCGACATCGACTTCTACTCCACGCACCGGGCCCAGCGGAGCGTACGGCGGGCCGACGTGGTGCTGCTCTTCTTCGACGCCTCGGAGCCGGTGGGCCGGGTCGACAAGCAGCTCGCCGACACCATCATGGAGGAGGCCAAGCCGGTCGTGTTCGTGGTCAACAAGTGGGACCTGTACGCCGGCGACGTCGAGCGGGGCGAGTGGGCGGAGTACCTCCGCGACACGTTCCGCACGATGCCCTGGGCGCCCATCGCCTTCGTCACCGCGAAGAACGGCCGCAACGTGAAGGCGGTCGTCGACACGGCGCAGCGACTCTACCGCCAGAGCCGCGAGCGGGTGCCCACGGCGAAGCTCAACACGATCGTGCGGGAGGCGATCGAGGCCAACCATCCGCCGGCCGACCCCCGCGGCCGGCCGGTGCGGATCTACTACGCCACGCAGGTGGAGACCGCCCCGCCCACGATCGTGCTCTCCACGAGCGCACCGCGGAGCGTCTCGGAAGGCTACAAGCGCTACCTCGTGGGAGTGCTGCGGAAGACGACGCCCTTCCGCGAGGTGCCCATCCGCCTCTACGTCCGCGGCCGTACGTCGGAGCAGAAGAACGAGTAGCCCGGCTGGGTGGCCGGGCGGCCACTGCCGGCCGCATCAATCCGCGGCGGTGACGGCGGCGGCCCGCCGCGATTTTCGGCCCTGCTTCCGCGGCGAGGCGGCCGGCACGTTCACCGGCGGAAGCCAGCGGGCGAGCTCCGCCTTCACGGCCGCATGCCGGGGATCGCCCGCCACGTTCCGCCACTCCAACGGGTCGGCAATCTCGTCGTAGAGTTCCTCGTCACCATTGGCGTAGCGGATGTACCGCCACGCCTGGCTGCGCACGGCGTGATTCATGAAGCCGTGCGTCGTCAGCGCCGGCCGGTCCCAGGCTGCCTGGGGATCGCGGAGCAGCGGCATCACGCTCGTGGCCTCCACGTGCCCGGGCGTGCCGATGCCGGCCAGGTCGCAGAGCGTCGGATAGATGCTCATGAAATCCACCGGCCTGTCGCAGATGGCTCCCGGTCGCGTCACGCCGGGCGCCACGAACAACAGCGGCGCCCTCGTGGCCTCCTCCCACAGCGCGAACTTTCGCCAGTGCCGCTTCTCGCCGAGGTGCCAGCCATGATCGCCCCAGAACACCACGATCGTCGAGTCGCGCAGCGGGCTCTCGTCGAGCCCACGCAGCAGCCGGCCGACCATGGCATCGCAGAACGCCCCCGCCGCCAGATAGCCTCGCACCGCCTCCTTCCACCGTCCCGATGCCAGGATGGCGGCGTGGTCTCCCTCCGGCCGTGCCATGGCCCGGCCGGCCGGCGGAACGTCGTCGAGGTCGTCGTCGAGGACCCGGGGGAGCTGGATCGTGTCGAGAGGAAACCGGTCGTAGTACTTCCGCGGGACGTTCCAGGCCATGTGCGGCTTGTGGAGCCCGCAGGCCAGAAACAGCGGCTGGTCTCGCTTCCGCTGCAGCTGCGCGATGCAATACTCGACCGTGTGAAAATCGTGCGTGTCCTCGTCGGCGCCGTCGGCCGGGGCGAACCGGATGCCACCGACCCCGCCACTCTCGCCGGCGGCGGGCCGCAGCTCGTGCCCCTCGGGTTCCGCGTAGTCGTCCCAGACGCCCCAGCGGTCACGGTCGCCGTGGTAGATCTTCCCGGCCCCCGCCACGTGGTAGCCGTGATCGTGGAACCACGTGTTGAGCGGAGGGACGTCGCGGCAGGGGGTGACGGACCGATCGGCTTCATTGGAGTAGACGCCGGTCGACGAACTCCGCAGCCCGGTCATGAGCGCCGTCCGCGAAGGATTGCAGACCGGCGAGGCGCAGTAGCCGCGGCGGAAGTTCACGCCGCGGGCCGCGAGGGCGTCGATGTGCGGCGTCTGCGCCTGTGGATGCCCGCCCAGGCAGCCCACCCAGTCATTCAGGTCGTCGACGGCGATGAACAGCACGTTCGGCCTGTCCGCCCCCGCCGCCGTCTGCAGCGATAGCGACAGGGCACACACGACCAACCATCCCTTTTTCGATCGCATCGCGAGCAGTTCCCCGAGCGGCACCCCGAACCGCCATGAGAATACCTCGCCGTCACCGCGGCCGCGACACTCCCCGCGTCACCGATCGCTCGGATGACCCGCTCAACGGGCCGGCCCGGCCTCGTCCGTAGCACGTGCGATGCCGTCCCGCAGGGCCTCGACGTCGCGCAGCTGCCGGACCGTGAACGGCACGCCGCCGGCGAGCAGAGTCGGGTCGTCAGCCTCCTCCGGCACGAGCCGGCGCACGATTCGCGCCGCCAGCTCATCGATGCCCTGCCCCGTCACGGCGCTCGTCCACATCGGGTCGCCACCAACGGGCGCGGCCCGCCCCGCCGCCAGATCCGCCTTTGTCAGCACCACGACATCGGCCGCGTCCGCCGCTTCCGCCGACGCCGCCGTCCCGTCGCACACCCGCACCACGAGGTCGGCCTGGCGGCAGGCGGCCAGCGCCCGGGCGATGCCCGCCCGCTCGACCGCGCCGACGACGGCCTCGTCGCCCGGGCGGCGCAGCCCCGCGGTGTCGATGAGGTCGACTTCCCAGCCGTCGAGCACGACGCGGGCTTCCACGAGGTCGCGGGTGGTGCCGGCCTGCGGCGACACGATCGAGCGGGCGTGTCCGGCCAGGGCGTTGACCAGGCTGCTCTTGCCGGCATTCACGTCGCCCGTGAACACGACTCGCCACGGTGACGAGAGCCGGAGTCCGATGCGTGCCGCCCGCACGAGCCGGTCGATCGCCGCGAGCGCCTCCTCCCGGCGACCCTCGCGGACGAGCGCCGCCGCGCGGCCGAGGTCCGCCTCCAGGGATCCGGCCAGCTGCCGGGCGAGGATCCGCGCCGCCTTCGGGCCGCCCGCCCTCGGCATGGCCACGCGGGCCTCGACCTCGATCTCGGGTGCACCGCCCGCCAGCATCCAGTCGGGCCAGGGCTGCCGACGCCCGCCGAGCCGTTCAAGGCTCACGAGCACCGCCTCCGCCGCCGCCAGACCGCCGTGGCAGTGGATCTCGATGGCGTCGGGCCCGCGGCGGACGACCACCAGATCCTCGCCTGGCCCGCCGGTGCACGAGCGCCATGTGCCGAAGGCGATCGCAGCCAGCGGCCGCTCGGCCAGTGGGGTTTTTCCTCGCGGCTCGAACAGCCGCGAAGCAAGCGCGACCGCCCCTGCCCCTGCGACACCCACCACGGCGAGGGCGCCGCGGCCTGGGGGCGTGAGCAGCGAGATCCGCACGCCGTCCACCGCGGCCGGCCGGCCTCCTCCCCGCTCGAGCGCCTCGTGGCTACAACGATCGTGCATCCGCTGATCCCACGCACCTTTCCCGGAGCCGCACCGATGGCCGATTGGATCGAGGAGGGGGCCAAAGCGCCCGACTTCACGCTGCCCACGCACGACGGGACGAAACTGAAGCTGTCGAGCCTTAAGGGGCATCCGGTGGTGCTCTATTTCTACCCCAAGGACGACACGCCGGGCTGCACGAAGGAGGCCTGCGGCTTCCGGGATGCGAAGGCCCGGCTGGCACGCCACAAGGCGGTGGTGCTCGGGATCAGCCCCGACACGCCCGAGAGCCACGCGACGTTCCGCAAGAAATACAGCCTGCCGTTCACGCTCCTCGCCGACGTCGACCACACGGTCGCAGAGAAGTTCGGCGCGTGGCGGGAAAAGAACATGTACGGCAAGAAGTCGATGGGAATCGCCCGCAGCACGTTCATCATCGACGCCGCCGGGAAGGTGGCGAAGGTCTTCAGAGCCGTGAGGGTGGACGGTCACGACGAACAGGTGCTGGCAGCCCTCGCAGCGCTCGAGTGAACGGCCGCCGGGCGGCGGGGGCCGGCCGAACGGTCGGCCCGAGTCGCCCGGCCCGGCCGGCACAACCGTCATCAGGCGTTGCGGCTGCGGCCGCGGACAGGGCCCCCCGGTCCCCGCCCGCCGGCCCGGGGGCCACCACGGCGCATACTTGCGGGCCGTCCCGCGTGCCCCACCCCCACGGCGCCGCCGGCCCGTCCCCTCCCGCAGTCGCCATGCAGTCGTTCCTCGCCAAGTGCACCGCCGTCGGCATCGTCGCCGGCGGCTTCACCCTCACCGGCGACGTCGGCCGCCTGGCCGACCGCGGCCGCCAGCTTCTGCACGAGACCGATGTGCCGAAAGATCAGGCTCCGGCGCAGGAGCCCGCCCCGGCCGCCGGCCCGTCCGTCGCCGTGGCTCCGGCCACCGCGGCCCCCCAGGTCTCGGCCGCCCCACGGCAGCCCGCCCCGCCGCCGCCCGCTGCAACGCCGAGCCCCGCGCCGGCCGACAAGCCCTGGCGGCTCCCCGGCGACGCCCCGGCCGACGCGCCCGTGGGCAGCCCCGTCGCCGCGCGGGTGCCCGTGTCCGGCGGCGTCGCATCGGTCGACCTGCGGCGGCTCGCGGCCGGCGACCGGATGTTCGTCTGGCTGCGTCGTCCCGCGGCTGCCGCCCGCGGCGACGACGGCAGCGACCTGATCGCGCTCGACATCATCGACCCGGCGACGGGCGAAGCGTTGGAACACCGGCATGCGGCCGTCAGCACCGGGCCACGCGGGCCGATCCACGCCGCGCCGCGCCGCGTGCTCGTCGCCGTCGACGCGGCGGGCCGCCTCGCGCGGGGCGACGTGCTGCGACTGGCGCCGCTCCGCGGCGTGCACGGCACCGGCCCGCAGGAGGACGTCGGCCGCGTGCTGGCGCTCGACGTGCAGCCGCCTTGAGCCAGTCGGATTGAGGCCAGTCTGAACGAGCCCCGTTCGGACGCCGGCGGTGCCGCGTTCAGATCTCGGCGGGGTTCTCGGCGTCGCGATCGCTCGACCAGCCCACCCGCTTCTTCGACAGGCCGATCTTGCGCTCGTCGGTATCGACCCGCAGGATCTTGACCTCGAGCGGATCGCCGACCTTCACCACCTCCTCGGCGTTCTCGATCTTGTCGTCCGAGAGCTCCGAGATGTGCAGCAGGCCCTCGAGTCCATCCTCCAGGCCGACGAACACGCCGAAATTCGTGATCTTCGTGACCGTGCCATTCACGACGTCACCGGTCTTGTATCGCTTGGGAATGTCGGTCGACCACGGGTCGTCCGCCATCTGCTTGAGCCCCAGCGCGATCCGCCGCCGCTGCTGGTCGACCGAGAGCACCTTGCACTCCAGCTCCTGCCCCTTCTCGAGCATCTCGCTGGGGTGAGTGACCTTGCGGGTCCACGACATGTCGGTCACGTGGAGCAGGCCGTCGATGCCGTCGTCGATCTCGATGAAGGCGCCGTAGTTGGTGAG
>JBIJCD010000504.1:0-2683 GCA_044344895.1 Pirellulales bacterium
TGCGAATCTCGGGAGCTGTGCGGTTCTTGTTGTCGGTGAGGATCTCGCACATGACCGCCACGCCACCGGCCGCATACCCCTCGTAGATCGATTCCTCGAGATTGCCACCCTTCAGTTCGCCGGTGCCGGTGCGGATAGCCCGCTGGATGTTGTCCTTGGGCATGCTCACGGCCTTGGCCGCGTCGATCGCATACCGCAGCCGCAGGTTGGCGTCGGGATCGGCCCCACCATGCTTCGCGGCCACGATGATGGCCTTCGCGAGCTTGCTCCACAGCTTGCCCCGCTTGGCGTCGATCAGCGATTTCTTGCGGGCGATGTTCGCCCAGTGCGAATGTCCTGCCATGGCACGCTCCTCGAAGCTGTCCCGCCGGTCGTCAGCGTGGTTTGCGTTTGGCGAGCTGCACGGAATGCCGCTTGCCGGGCTTGGCCGCCGGCTTCTGCGGAGGCTTTGCCTTCGGCTTGCCGCCCGCCTTCGACCGGCCGTCCGCGCCGGCCGGCTTCGAGGCCTGACGCGGCGCCTCGTCGGGCCGCCTGGCCTGCTTGCTCGAGGTGGGCCGCGTTGGGGAGGGCTTGCCGCCTGGCTGCTTTGCAGCGGGCCGGGCGTCCTGATCGACGGCGGCGGCCTGCGGTTTGATGGTGATCGGTTTGCCGACGTTCGGCTTGACGACGAACGGCTTCGGCCCGGTCTTGCCGCCGGGCTTCGCCCCGCCGTCGGCGGTCCGCTTCGGGCCGGCCCCCGGCGGCGGCAGCGGCGTCTTGCCGGCCGGCCGCGCGGCGGCCTGCGGCCCTGCCGGGCGATGCACCTCGGCGGCCGTCTGCGCGGCCTCGGAGGCGCGACGGCCTTCCTTGCCGGTGGCGGGAGGCGGCGGGTTGGGCGCCGGCAGCGGCTCGCCCCGCTTCGGCAGCCGCTCCTTCGCCGCGGCGGGGTTCACCGCCTGCATGATCTTCTTGACGGTCCCGCCGTGCAGATTGCGGATCGCATCGCAACCGAATTGATGCAGGAGCGATCCGAACTCGAGACCGGATTTCTTGGCGATGAGCCGCTCCAGCCCCGCCACCTTGCCCGCATCGAATTCTTCCCGGGAGATGATGCCGGTCAGGTACAGCCCCGACAACGCCCCGAGATCGAGCGGGATGAGGTGCCCACCCAACGCGGTCGTGGCCACGTACTGCACGACGAACGGGGGGATGCCGTGGATGTGCTCGAGCGTCCTGATCCCGTGCGCGATCGAGTGCTTCTTGGCATGCTCGAGAGAGAAGCTGTAGGTCGACTCGAACACCCCCTGCAGCACCCGCCGCAGCGCGAGTGCGGCGCGGGCCGGATCGGGCAGGTCCTGGAGCGTCTCGGCGAGCTCAGCGACGGTGGTCACCCGGATTTCATTCAGATCGAAATAGCTCTCGCGCAGCCGGGCGAAGGCCTTCTCGGCGACGTCGTGCGGCGAATTTTCCAGACAGCAGGCGAACATCACCTGGTCGAGCATCGGCCGGCCCGTGTTCGCCACCACAGGCTTGTAACTGCCCTTGAGTGCTCGGTGCAGCTTGCCCAGGAGCTGCTTGCGGACGGTGAGCGGTTGCTTCGCTGCTGTCATGCGGGTTCCTGTGTCTGTGGCCGGGGCAGCGATTCGCCCCCGCGACCTTGCCGTGCCACCACGCCGCCGCGGTCGGCCGGTTCCTCGGCCGCTTCCACACCCGGCGTACTCTCTTCAGCCGGCTCCGCGGCCGGCTCCGGCGGCAGGACCTCCCGGAGCATCCGGGCGATCTCGATCGATTTCTTGACGCCGCCGTCGATCTTGAACGTCAGCCGCGGCGTGTAGCGGGTTTCAATCTTCTCGGCGATCTGCGCCTGCAGGAATCCCGCAGAGCTCGCCAGGCCGCGAAGCGCGAGCTCCTCCTTGGCAGGGCTACCCATCACCGAGACGTGCACCGTGGCGGCCCTCATGTCGGGGTCCATTTCCACCCGCGTGACCGTCACGTCGCGCACGCGTGGATCCCGCACCTGGGTGAGGATGGCCATGCTGACCACCTCTCGCACCGCCTCCGCCGCCTTGAGAAGTCGTCGCGTGCTCACGAGAGCGTGCGGGCGACTTCCTCGACGCGATAGCACTCGAGGATGTCGCCCTCCTTGATGTCGTTGAAACCTGCCAGCTTGATGCCGCACTCGAGCCCATCACGCACCTCACGGGCGTCGTCCTTCTCCCGCTTGAGCGATTCGATGCCGTAGTCGCCGACGATCCGACTGTCGCGGATGATCCGCATCCGGCCGTTCCGGGCGATGACGCCGGCGATGACCCGACATCCGGCGATGACGCCGATGCGGCTGATGGAGTAGGTCCGCTGGATGACGGCCCGGCCGAGGACCGACTCGCGCTTCTCCGGAGCGAGCATGCCCTCGAGGGCGTTGCGCAGGTCGTCCGTCACCTGGTAGATGATCTCGTACCGGCGCACCTGTACGCCCAGGTCTTCGGCGAGCGAACGGGCCCGCTCGTCCGGCACGACGTTGAAGCCGATGATCACCGCATCCGAGGCGTCGGCGAGCTGGACGTCGGCCTCCGTGACGCCACCCACCGTGGCCTGGAGCACGCGGATCTTCACCTCGGGATGATCGAGCTTCTCGAGCTCCTTGAGGATCGCCTCGATCGAGCCGCGGACGTCGGCCCGCAGGATGAGGTTGAGCGTCGGGGCC
>JBIJCD010000505.1:0-2676 GCA_044344895.1 Pirellulales bacterium
GACCGACCCCAAGGGCCGGCTCATCGCCAGCGACCAGGGCGACAAGGGGCTCGTGCGGATCACGCCCGCGCCCCTCGACGGCTCGAAGCCGACACTGGTGGAGAAGATCCCCGCCGAGATCACAGCCGCGCAGGGCCTTCTCTGGGCGTTCGACGCGCTCTACGTCGTCTGCAACGGCGGCACGGGAAGCGGCCTCTACCGCGTCACCGACTCCAATGGCGACGACTCGCTCGACGCGGTCGAGAAGCTGCGGGAGTTCGCCGGCGGCGGCGAGCACGGCCCCCACGCCATCCGGCTCTCCCCCGACGGCACGCAGCTGTTCATCATCTGCGGCAACCACACGAAAGTGCCGTTCTCGCTGCAGGACGTCACCCCGCCGCAGGAGATGGGGGGCATCCGCTCGACGCAGCGGCGGGTCGAGCTGCCGGCCGACGGGGCGAGCCGGCTGCCGGCCAACTGGGACGAGGACCTGCTCGTCGCGCGGATGTGGGACGCCAACGGCCACGCCGCCGGCATCCTCGCCCCCGGCGGCTACGTGGTGAGCACCGACCGCGAGGGGAAGTCGTGGGAGGTCTGGAGCGCCGGCTACCGCAACCCCTACGACATGGCCTTCAACGCCGACGGCGAACTGTTCGTCTACGACGCCGACATGGAGTGGGACTTCGGCTCCCCCTGGTATCGCCCCACGCGGGTCAACCACGCCACGAGCGGCAGCGAACTCGGCTGGCGGAGCGGCTCCGGCAAGTGGCCCGCCTGCTACCCCGACAGCCTGCCGGCACTGGTCGACATCGGCCCGGGCTCGCCCGTCGGCGTGTCGTTCGGGTACGGCACGACGTTCCCGGGCAAGTACCAGCGGGCGCTCTACGTCTGCGACTGGACGTTCGGCACGATGTACGCCATCCACCTCGAGCCCGACGGCTCGACCTACAAGGGCGTGAAGGAGGAGTTCGTCTCGCGGACGCCGCTGCCGCTGACCGATCTCACGATCGGCCGTGACGGCGCGATGTACTTCACCGTGGGCGGCCGCGGCGGCCAGGGCGAGCTCTACCGCGTGACCTACGCCGGATCCGACCCGACCGCGGCGGTCGACGCCCGGCAGCCCGCCCACGCCACCGACCGGCAGGCCCGCCACGAGCTCGAGAAACTCCATCGCCGCACCGCCGATCCCGCCGCCGCCGTCTCCCAGGCGCTGCCGAAGCTCGCGAGCCCCGATCGCTTCATCCGCTATGCCGCCCGCGTGGCGCTCGAGCACCAGCCGCTCGAGCTGTGGCAGGCGAAGGCGCTGGCCGCGGCCGACCCGCGGGCCAGGATCGAGGGGGCGATCGCCGTGGCCCGGCAGGCCGAACCGTCTGCACAGCCCACGGTGCTCGCGGCGCTGGCCGCGATCGATCCCCGCTCACTCGACACCGCCGCGAAGATCGACCTCGTGCGGGCCCACGAGCTGGCGATCATCCGGCTCGGCGAGCCGCCCGCCGCGGCCAAGGCGACGATCGCCGCCACGTTCGCGCCGCTGTTTCCCTCGGGCTCATTCGACCTCGACCGCGAGCTGGCGAGCCTGCTTGTCGCCGTGCGATCGCCCGGCATCGTGACGAAGCTCGTGGGCCTGCTGGCGGCGCCGACCGGATCCGCCGCCGCCACGAACCTGGCGCCGAGCGAAGACGACCTCCGCCGGCTCATTGAGCGCAACAAGCAATACGGCGGCTCCGTGAAGAACGCTCTCGAGAAGCGATCGGACCTCCTGCAGGTGCACTTCGCCTACGCGTTGCGGACGGTGACCGAGAAGGACGCCTGGACGACGGCCGACCGGCGCGGCTACCACGAGTGGTTCACGCGGGCCCGCGACTGGGCCGGCGGCAACAGCTTCCGCAAGTTCCTCACGAACATCGAGAACGAGAGCCTGACGGGGCTCTCTGAGAACGACAAGCTGGCCCTGGAGACGCTCGGCATCCGCAAGCCCTACGTGCCGCCGCCCCTGCCGAAGCCGGAAGGCCCGGGCCGCACGTGGACGGTCGACGAGGTGCTGGCGGCCACGAAGGGCAACCTCGACCGCGGCGACCGCGACTTCCAGCGGGGCAAGCGGGCCTTCGCGGCGGCCCGCTGCGTCGTCTGCCACAGGTTTGGCGACGACGGCGGCGCCACCGGGCCCGACCTCACGCAGGCGGCCGGCCGCTTCCAGCTCAAGGATCTCGTCGAGGCGATCGTGCTCCCGAGCAAGGTGGTGTCGGACCAGTACAAGGCGAGCATCGTGCAGACCGCCGACGGCCGCACGGTCACCGGCCGGATCGTCGGCGAGTCACCGGAGAAGATCACGATCGTCACCGACCCGGAAACCGCCACGAAGTTCGTCGAGATCCGCCGGTCCGACATCGAGCAGATCCAGCCGTCGAGCGAATCGCTCATGCCCAAGGGCCTGCTCGACCAGCTCAGCGAGACGGAGGTGCTCGACCTGCTGGCCTACACGCTCTCGCGCGACAAGCCGAATGCACCGTTCTTCCGCAAGAAGAAGTAGCCCGGCCCCCGTGGCGGACAGGACCTCCGGCCGACCGGCGGCGGCGCCGCCGGCCCCGCACCGATGACCCCACGCCCTGCCTTCGACCCCGCCTTCGCCGACGGCCCCGACCGCCGCGGCACCGGATCCGAGAAGTGGGATCGCTATGAGGGCCGCGACATCCTGCC
>JBIJCD010000506.1:0-2673 GCA_044344895.1 Pirellulales bacterium
GAACCGCTCGTCGGATTCGTGCCACGGCTCGTGGTGATGGCCGCCGTGCTCGTGCTCACGATGCCGTGGATGGTCGAACGGCTCGCCGACATGCTCCGCACCGCCGCCGGTCCGTGACCGTCAATCCACTCCCATGAACACGTTTTCCCTCCAGACGCAGGACGCGCTCGTGGCCGCGGGGGTCTGCCTGCGCATGGCCACGGCCGTCTGCCTGGGCACGCTACCGCTCCTGGAGGGCGTATCGCTGCGAATCCGCGCGGCGCTGGCCGTGGCGCTGACCATCGTCGCGGCCCCGATGGCCTGGCCCGCCGCCGCCGTGCAGCCGGCCGCCGGGCCGGTCATGGTGCTCGCGGGAGAGGCGCTGGTGGGCCTGGCGCTGGGAACCGCGGTGGCGGCGATCCTGTCGGTGACTGGCTGGGCGGGTGGCATCCTGGGAAGCGTCTCGGGGCTGTCATGGGCCGATGACTTCTCTTCCGCCGGCGACCCGCAGTCGGCGGGCGTGGCCCGGCTGGCCTGGTGGATCGGCATGGCCGCCTTCCTCGCCGCCGGCGGGCAGCTGGCCGTGGTGGGAGGCCTCGTCGACAGCGTCCGACAGATTCCGGTCGGCGGGCTGGGCAGTGCGGCCGTCGCCGGCGATGCGCTGATGGACATCGCCGTCGCCATGCCGGCGGCCGCGATCGCACTGGCCCTGTCGCTGGCGATCCCGGCGCTGGCCGCGGTGCTGGCGTTCCACCTCGTCGCCGTGTTCTGCCTGCGGGCGGTGACCTTCTCGCCGGGCGCTGGATTTTTGCAGGGATTGGCCGCCCTCGTGCTCCTGGCGGCGCTGTGGCTCGGCATGGAGACGTGGGCGGACGGCGCCGCCTCCCTGATGCTCGGATCGGTCGCGGACTGCTTCACGCGCAGGTGATCCGATGAGCGACACGGAAGACCGCACGATCCCGGCGACACCACGCCGCCGCGAGCTGGCACGGCGGCAGGGCGCGATGCCCACGGCGTCGCTGCCCGCATGGGCGGCCGCTGCGATGACGGCCGTGCTTCTCCTGCCGGCATGGTGGGAGGCGACTCTTCCGGCGGCGACCGAGATGATGCGCGGGGCGATCGTGGCCGCCGTCGCCGACGGAGCGGCTGCGCGGCCGCAGGCCGCAGCCTGGCTTCCGACCGGGCTCCTGCTTCCCAGCGTCGCGCTGATCGTCGCCGTGGGGGTCGTCGGCTTGGCGGTGCGGCTGCCGCTCGACGGCGGTGGTTGGCGGCTGGCCCGCGCGGCACCGTCCCTGCAGCGGATCAGCCTACGGTCCGGTCTGGCCCGGATCTTCTCCGCGAGCACGGTGCTGACAGTGGTGGCGAACGCCGCGGCGCTGGCGGTGCTGCTGGCCCTGGCCGCGACGTCCGCCGGTCCCCTCGCATCCGTTGTGTCGACGCCACATGCAGCGATCGAACCGATGCGGCTCATGGCACCGCTGCAACGGCTCTTTGCGACCGTGGCGGCGGGGGCCGCGGTGCTGGCGGCCTGCCAGTGGGGACTCGCGCGGCTGCGGTTCGAGCGGCGGATCCGCATGACACCGCAGGAGTTCGCCGACGAGTCGCGGGCCATGCAGGCGGCGCCCCAGGTGCGGCTGATGCAACGGCGGCGGTGAGCCGCGGCGATCCCTCGGCCGGATGCCAGGCCCGCGAATTCCCGCGTCCGCGTGCTCACCACCGGCCTGCTGCGGTAGACTGGTGCACGTGGGGCTGACCCCGCCATCGCCCGACGTCCAACCGCTGCTGTCCATGAATCAAACCGTTTTCCGCGGCCTGTCGCTCATCATCCTCGTCGCACTGCTGGCCTGCGATGGATCACGGTCCGTCGCGCAGCCGCCGCCGCCGCCCGGGGGGGCGGCCGCCGCCCCCCCGGCTCCCGACGCGCCGAACCCTCCCCCCGCGCCGGCGGCCGAAGTGGTGGACTTCTTCGCGAAGGTGATCGCGGCCCCACCGGTCGACGTCGACACGCTCGCGACGAAATCCGAGGAATTGCCGTTCTGCCGGCTGCGGCTCTACCTCGGCCCTGTCGTCGGCGACAAGAACATCGCCGGCATCGACTACGGGATCTTTCGCACCTCCGGCAAGGTGCGCTCCATCGTTTTGTCGGGGACGAGCGGCGTGTTTCGCTCCCGGCTCAATCGGCTCCTCGGCGAACCTGAGGCCGCGTCCTCCAAGCAGGGCGAGAACGGGGTGCGGATCGTCGACTTCTGGTGCGAGCGGGCGGAAGACAAGAAGACCTACATCCCTCTGCTGGCGAAGGTGTGGGCCAACTCTGTCGCCGCCGACATCCCCAACAACGACGCCACGACGCCGATCCCCGGTCGGATCTGTTACGAAGACCGGCCGAAACTGGCCGAATGCCAGCAGGCATTCGGCTACGACCCGCAGATCTTCAAAAAATCCATGAATGAGCTGGAAATGCCGGCCGGAACCATCTCCTCGATCGCCGAGGCGCTGACGGCGCATCGCACGAACCTGGCTGAGTTTATCTCCAAGCAGGCGGCAGACCGACCGGCCACGAAACGCACGCCCGCGGCGCTCGATCGTCAGCCTGCCGAAGCCGTCCTCTCGTTGGCGTCGACCCATGCGCTCGGCGAAGAGTCCGCCGAGCGGGTGGCCACGGCGCCGCGGGTCCTGGCCGGCGGAGAGTCGTTC
>JBIJCD010000116.1:0-8805 GCA_044344895.1 Pirellulales bacterium
TACAGCCCCAACGAGATCCAGTTCTATCTGATCGACTTCAAGAAGGGCGTCGAATTCAAGCTCTACGACCACTACAAACTGCCGCATGCCCGCGTGATCGCCATCGAGAGCGAGCGGGAATTCGGCCTTTCCGTCATGGAGCAGCTCGATCGCGAGCTCAAGCGCCGCGGTGACCTGTTCCGCGAACTCTCGGTGCAGAACGTGGCGGGCTTCCGCGAGACCGGACACCCAGATCCGATGCCGCGCATCCTGCTGATCATCGACGAGTTTCAGGAAATCTTCGTCGAGGACGACAAGATCGCCCAGGACGCCGCGCTCATCCTCGACCGACTCGTCCGCCAGGGCCGCGCCTTCGGCATGCACGTGCTGCTGGGCTCGCAGACGCTCGGCGGCTCCTACAGCCTGCCCCGAGCAACGATGGGCCAGATGGCCGTCCGCATCGCCCTGCAGTGCAACGAGGCCGACTCCAGTCTGATTCTCTCCGAGGACAACACGGCCGCCCGCCTGCTCACCCGGCCGGGCGAGGCCATCTATAACGACGCCAACGGCATGGTCGAGGGCAACAGCAACTTCCAGGTGGTGTTTCTCACGGACGAGCGGCGGGAACGGTATCTCGGGGCGCTCCGGGCCCTGGCCGACCGCCGGACCGACATCCCGCCCCTGCCCAGGATCGTCTTCGACGGCAACGAGGCGGCCAATCCCGCCGGCAATCGGCTGCTGTCGGAGCTGCTCGAGTCGGGCACGGTGGGGGGCAAGCCCCAGGTGGCGCCCGTCGCCTGGCTGGGAGACGCCATCGCCATCAAGGATCCGACGGCGGCAATCTTCCGTCGCCAGGGCGGAGCCAATCTGCTCATCGTCGGCCAGCGGGAGGACCTCGGCGTCAGCCTGTTGGCGATGGCCATGATGAGCCTGGCGGTCGGCCAGGATCCGCATCCGGGCGGGGCGATCGGTCGGGCCGCCCGTTTCGTGGTCTTGGAGCCCGCCATCGCCCAGGAAAAGCCCGACATCCTGCTGGCCAAACTCTCCGCATCGCTGCCGCACGACGTCGAGCTGGTCAATCCGCTCGGGGTGGGCGACGCCGTCGCCCGACTCGCCGACGAGGTCAAGCGGCGGATCGACGAGCAGGTGCTCGACGGTGAGGCCGTCTACGTGATCGTCCGCGATCTCGCGCGTTTCCGCGAGCTGCGTCGCAACGAGAGCGACTTCGGCTACTCGATGGGTGGCGATGCGAAGGCCACGCCGGCGCAGAACTTCGTGACCCTGCTGAAGGACGGCCCGCCCGTGGGCGTGCACGTCCTCGTCTGGTGCGACTCGCTCACCAACCTGCAGCGCACGTTCGAACGCTCGACGCTCAAGGAGTTCGAGCTGCGCGTGATTTTCCAGATGAGCGGCTCCGACTCCAGCCAGCTCGTCGACAGCCCGGCGGCCGTCAAGCTGGGACCACAGCGGGCGCTGTTCGTCCACGAGGAAACCGGGACGCTGGAAAAATTCCGCCCCTACGCGTTCCCGGCCGACGACTGGCTCGGCACCGTGTCGGCGACGCTGAAGGCCAGGCCCCAGGGAACCCCGGTCGCGCGGCCCGTCGCGCCGCCGTCGGCGGCGAAGCAGACCGCGGCCGGGGACGACTTCGGCTTCAAGGGCGGCTTCGGCGCGGACGAGTTCAACTTCACGAAGTTTCTCGACGATCCGCCCGCCACGGGCTCGGATCCTGACGCCGCGAAACCGTGACCCGCGACGCTACCGCTCGTGCGGACGCCGGCCGACCGTCACGGCAATCGTCTGCCTCGCGCCGTCGCGAACGATCTCCATCGGCACCTCGGCGCCGACGGGCGACCGCAGCAGCAGGAGCACCAGCGCCGCCGGCTCGGTGACGGGCTCGCCATCGAAGCTGATCACGATATCCCCCGGCTTCACGCCCGCCCGCGCGGCGGGCGACCTCGGATCGACGGCCTCCACGCTCACCGCACCCGCCGCACGGCTTCCCGGCGGCAGCGGCAGCTCGCGGACCTCCATGCCGAGATATCCCCGCTCGACGTGGCCGGTGGCCCGAATCTCCTCGCACACCCGCCGGGCCCGATTGCTCGGGATGGCGAACCCGATCCCACGAAAGCCCTTGCCCACGATCGCCGTCGTGATCCCGATCACGTGACCGTGCACGTCGACGAGCGGACCGCCGGAATTCCCCGGGTTGATCGACGCATCGGTCTGCAGGAACTCCTGGAACGGGTTGTCCACGACGCCGCGCCGACCGACGGCGCTGACGATGCCATAGGTGATCGTGCGGTCGAGGCCGAACGGATTGCCGATCGCCCAGGCCATCTCGCCCACTTCCACCGTGTCGCTGTCGGCCCACTCGGCTGTGGGCAGGCCCGCGGCTTCGATCCGCAGCACGGCGAGATCGCTGCCCGCGTCCGCCCCCACGAGGTTCGCCTTGAATCGCCGCCCGTCGGCCAGCGCTACGTCGACTTCGTCGCTCTGCGCCACGACGTGGTAATTGGTGACGATGATGCCGGCGGCGTCGACGATCACACCCGACCCGACCGACTCATCGGTCCCTGCACCGGGCCCGTCGCCCCGCAGGGCGCCGATCTCGTCGGGCTGCGAGTGCGCCGCCCGCTTGCCCGTCACGTTGACCACGGCCGGACCGATGACGCGGGCCAGCGTGGTGAAGAGCTTGCCCACCGACCTGAGCTCGGCGCCGGCAGCGGCGTCGCGAATCGCCGCGAGTTCGGCCCGGGTTTTCGCGTACTGGATCCGGCCGGCCAGCGATGGCCAGGCGATCAGGCCCACGAGCGTCACCAGCCCGGCGAACAGCACCAGGGTCCGCCAGTTCGACGGCCGCGGCTCTGCGTCGGACTCGAGCGATCGGTTCACGGAAGCACCCCGTGGCCAGCGAGCCTCGCACGCACCAGGTCGATCGCGTATTTCGCCGCTCGGGAGGCCGCCAGCGCGGGACCGCCTCCGAGCACGTGCTCGCGCCGCTCGTGGCCCCGGTCGTCGGAGACGGCGATGTCGATCGCGTCGCGGCCCTCGGGGGCCGGTCGGATCGGACCGACGGCGAGCCCGATCGCCGCCGCCTGCTCGACCCGCACCCGTTCCGCGACAGCCTCGACACCGTCCGCGAATGGAGCCGTCGCCACCAGACCTCCACGGTAGACGGCGGGACCGCCACCTGAGACCCGCGCCTGAGCCTGCGCCAGCATGCCCGCGACCCGGCCGGCCGTGCCGACCTCGACCGTGGCTAGCGTCTGCCCGGCAGCGGCCACCGCCCGCAGGACCGCATCCTCCAACTCGTCGTCTTCGGTGCCGTAGACCAGGCTGCCCAGCGATCGGCGGATCGTCTCCTCGGTCGGCGCGATCTTGGCGAGGCACGCGGCGGCGTCCGGGCCACGGGCGACGATGCGCAGCGTGATGGTGGCCTCGTGGGCGGTGATGCCCACGAGCGGATCGCGACCGCGACGGATCAGGTCGGGCAGCATCCCCTCGACGGCGCTCTCCCCAGCGCCGAAGCACTTGATCCGCCGGTGACGGATCGTGCCGGCATCCGGAAGCATCGCCAGCAGACCCGCCGCCACGGAATCATTCCACATCCTGCGCATCTCGGCGGGCACTCCCGGGAGCGCGATGATCCGCGCCGTCCCTCCGCCCGGCCGCGGCACGTCGAGGTCGATTCCCGGCGCGGTGCCGTCGGGATTGGGGATGATCCGGCTGCCGCGGGGGAACAGCGCCTGCCGCCGGTTGCTCTCCGGCATGGCCACACCGCGCCGGACGAAGCGGGCCTCGACGGC
Source organism: Pirellulales bacterium (assembly GCA_044344895.1). Lineage (GTDB taxonomy): Bacteria > Planctomycetota > Planctomycetia > Pirellulales > UBA1268 > CAMCQY01. Next base: position 3,789 of record JBIJCD010000116.1, read on the forward strand.
GGCCAGCGCGGTCGGCGACAGCTCGAGCGGCACGCCGGCCAGGTTCGCCAGGACGTCCCGCGTCAGGTCATCCGCCGTCGGCCCGAGACCGCCGGTGGCGACGACGACGTCGCTGCGGCCGGCGGCGATGCGAAACGCCTCGATGCCATCCTCCAGCGTGTCGCACGCCGTCGTGTGGAAGCCGACCGGGATGCCGAGGAATCCGAGTTCCGTGGACAGCCACTGGCTGTTCGTGTCGAGCCGCTGCCCCGTCGTGAGCTCGTCACCGATGGCGATCACTTCCGCTCGCATGCTCCTTCTATACCCTCCCCGACGGCGGATGCACAGGGCCGGGCTGGCCTGGAGCCCCGGCGACTGGAACAATACGACGCATGAAGCTCGGCCTCCTCGGAAACGACCCTCGGATCGCGCAGGTGGCGACCAGCGCGGTGGCGCGCGGCGACACGATCACGATCGCCTGCGACCTGCCCGCCGCCGACCGCACCGTGGCGGCGGACACGCCCCGCGATCCCTCCTGGATGCCGCTGCTCGATGCCCACACCTGCGACGCCGTGCTCGTGGGTGGCGACCACTGGAACGACCGTCGCGCCGAGGGCGTTCGGGCGCTCGTGCAGGCTGGCCGCACGCTCCTGCTCTCCCACCCGCTCGTGCTGTCAATGCTCTGGGCCTACGAGCTCGACATGATCCGCGCCGATTCGCGGGCCCGGCTGATCCCGCTGCTGCCGGAGCGGCTGCACCCGTTCATCGAGCGGCTCAGAACGAGGATCGAGGCCGGTCTGGCCGGCGCCGCGGCTGCCGGCGCCGTGGAATCGGTGACGTTCGAGCGGCGACTCGTCGACCGCTCGCGGCCGGCCGTGCTGGCGGCGCTGGCTCGTGACGCCGATCTCGTGCGAGCGCTCACCGGGGATCCGGCACGGCTCTCCACGCTCGGTGGCGGCGATACGGAAACGGCCTGGGGCACGCTCGCCGTCGGCTTCAGCGGCCCGGCGCAGGTTCCCGTCCGCTGGCAGGCGGCCCGGGGCGAGCCGACCGGCCTGCGGATCACGCTGGTGCACGCGGCGGGCACGTGCACGGTCGACGTTCCGGATGCACCCGACGTGGCCTGGACCTGGTCGGACGGCGCGCGAGAAACCGCCGCGTTCGATCCGGGCGGGCTCATGGTCGACCAGCTGCACGGGGTGCCCCCTCGCACGAGCGTGCCTGCCGCCACCTGGCCCGACGCTGCCCGGGCGGTGGAGCTGGCCGAGACCGTGCCGCGCAGCCTCGCCAAGGGTCGGGCGATCGACCTGCACCAGGAGGAATTCTCGGAGATCGGCACGTTCCGCGGCACGATGGCCTCGCTCGGCTGCGGGCTCGTGCTCGGGGCGCTGCTGCTCCTCCTGGTGGCGACACTCGTGGGAGGCATTGCCCGCGCCGCCGGATGGCAGTTCGGCGAGCGGATCGCCGGGGCCTGGCCGCAGATCGTGCTCGCCGCCCTCGCGCTCTTCCTGGCGCTCCAACTCCTGCCGCTCCTGGTCGGAGCGGCCAAGCCGCCCGCCGGCTCCGGGCAGCCCCCCGGGCCACATGAGTGAAAATTCCTGAGTTTTTTCCGAGCGGGCGTTAGGGCCGCGTCGCCCGCCCCATCCGGGCGACTCCGGCCGCCGCTTGGGGAAGCTGTGCCGACACCCCCGCGGCCGGTCAACCGGCAGCGCGGTCCGGCCGATTTTTCCCAGGACGGGGCGGGCTTGTGAGCGTTGCCCGGGGTTTTGGAGTTGGCCGTACATGCGCTGTCCGTGGGCACTTCTTCCGGCCGTGGCGTTCGCGCTCACGACCGTCGCGGCACCGCCCACAGCCGCCGGTGAGGCCCGTCGCACGGCGATCGTGCGGGCCATCGAGTCCACCCGCGACAGTGTCGTCAACATCCACGGCCACAAGCTCGTGCCCAACCCCGACGAGGATTCCGGGGGTGAGCTCCGCCGGGTCAACGGCATGGGCACCGGCGTGGTGATCGACTCCCGTGGCTACGTCGTCACCAACTACCACGTGGTGGAAGGCGTCCGGCGAATCGAGGTTACCCTGGCCTCGGGCAAGACGACGTCCGCAGCGCTGGTCTCGCACGATCCGCGGACGGATCTGGCGGTGATCAAGGTCGAGACCGACGCGGCGCTGCCTGTGATCACGATCGGCACGTCGTCCGACCTGATGATTGGCGAAACCGTGCTGGCCCTCGGAAACGCCTATGGCTACGAACACACCGTCACGCGGGGCATCGTCTCCGCGCTCCACCGCAGCGTCGAGGTCAGCCGCACGCAGCGGTACGACGATCTCATCCAGACCGACGCCAGCATCAACCCGGGAAATTCCGGCGGCCCGCTGCTCAACATCGACGGCGAGATGGTGGGCATCAACGTCGCGGTGCGGGCGGGCGCCCAGGGAATCGGCTTCGCGATCCCGGTGGACCGCGTGCTGCACGTCGCCGCCGAACTGATGTCGGTGGAGCGGGTCAACCGCACGTGGCACGGGATCGTGGCCCGCGCCGACGGCTCCCGCGGTGTCATCGTCGAGGCGGTTCACCGGCAGAGTCCGGCCGAGTCGACCGGCGTGAAGGCCGGAGACGTGATCACCCACATCGGCACCGTGGCCGTAGCCCGCCCGCTCGACATCGAGCGCGGCCTGATCGGTCACCGGCCCGGCGACAGCGTGCCGGTGACGGTGCTGCGATCGGGGGGCGAGGAGAAGATGGACTTGGCCCTGGTCGCGGTGCGTCGCGACGCGGTGCCTCTCGACGAGCGGTGTTGGCGTGAAATCGGCCTGCGGCTGGAGCCGATCGCGGCCGCCAAAGTGCAGCGGCTCCAGTCACGGTATCGGGGCGGGCTGCTGGTGACGGAGGTCCGCAGTGGCGGCCCCGCGGAGGAACAGGGGATCAAGACGGGCGACATCCTCGTGGGACTCCACGTCTGGGAGACGATCGTCCCCGACAACATCGCCTACATCCTCGACAAGGCCGAGGACGAGCACCTCAACCCGATCAAGTTCTACGTGCTCCGCGGCCGCGAGACGCTCTTCGGCCACATCGTCTCGGAGACCCTGCGTCGCTGATCTGCCGACGTCCGCCAGTGACGGCAGCCGGCCCCGCGGCGCGGCCGGCTGTTAGACTCGGGGCATTCCCCTGGGCTTCCGCGTCGCATGGAAACCGATTTCGTCGCTTGGCTGGTCGAACGCATCCCCGCCGATCCCCGGCTGGAGGTGCCCCCTGGTGACGACGCCGCCGTGCTCCGTCCACCGGCCATGCGTCGCACCGTCGTCACGGTCGACATGCTCACCGAGGGAGTCGATTTTCGGCTCGGCCCCGACTGCCCGCCCGGGGCGGTCGGCCACAAGGCGCTCGCCGTGAGCCTCAGCGATCTGGCGGCGATGGCAGCGCGGCCCGAGGCGGTCTTCGTGGCCGCGTGTCTGCCGCGGGACGGTGGTGCCGCCATCGCCCGGGGCATGCTCGAGGGTATCGAGCGACTGGCCGCGGCGCACGGCTGCACGCTCGCCGGCGGCGACACGAATTCCTGGGACGGGCCACTGGTGGTGAGCGTCACCGCGCTGGGCAGCGTGCCTCCGGGAGCGGCCTGGCGGCGCGACACCGCGCGGCCCGGCGACCTGCTCGTCGTCACCGGCCGATTCGGCGGCAGCCTGCTGGGCCGCCACCTCGCCGTGCAGCCTCGCTGCCGCGAGGCACTTGCCATCGCTTCCGGCTTTGAGGTGCACGCCGCCATCGACGTCAGCGACGGCCTCTCGCTCGACATTTCCCGGATGTTGCAGGCCAGTGGCACCGGCGGCATCCTGCGGCTGTCGGCCGTGCCGGTGCACGACGACGCCGTGCGGATGAGCCGCCTGCCTGACGACGGCCGCAGCCCGCTGGAGCACGCGCTGGGCGACGGAGAGGACTTCGAGCTCGTGCTCGCCATGCCCCCCGGCGCCGCCCGGGCGCTCGTGCAGGCCGCGGCGCATCCGCCACTCGAGCTGCCCGTCACGATCATCGGTGAAGTCACCGCGCAGCCGGGTCTCCTCGCGGAGGACGACGCGGGTGAAAGGCGGCCGCTGGAGCCGCGGGGGTACGTACATGCGTTCGCCTCCTGACGGCGGCTCGCCCCAGGGCACGTCCACCCCCGTCCCCCCTTCCCCCCTCTCCGTGACCGTGGCTGATGAGGCGGCGGTCGGATCGCTGGCCCGCCGACTGGCCGCGGCACTGCCCGCCCGGGCGGTCGTCGCACTCGCCGGGGATCTGGGCGCCGGCAAGACCACGTTCGTCAAGGCGATCGCGAACGCGGTCGGTGTCGATCCGGCGGCGGTCGTCAGCCCGACGTTCGGGCTGATCCACGTGCATGCCGTGCCGCCCCGACCGGGCGGACCGCAGCGGCTCGTGCATGCCGACTTCTACCGGCTCACGGGCTGCGGCGATCTCGTCGAGACCGGCTGGGACGACGCGACGAAAGGGCCCTGCTGGTCATTCGTCGAGTGGCCGGAACGGATCGCCGCGGCCCTGCCCGCCGACCGGCTCGACGTGGCGATCAGGATCGATTCCCCGACCGGACGCACCTTCACGTTCACGCCCCGCGGTCGCTTCGACCTGCGGGGCTGGTGACGCGGGATCGACGCACCTGGTCCGCCGCCCGTATGCTCTCGCTCCATCCCGCGAGGCCTCCCATGCGACTCGATGCCCCCACGTCTCTGCTCTGCGTCGTCGACATCCAGGAGCGGCTCCTGCCCGCGGTGCCCGACGGCAGGAGGGTGGTGGCCATGTCGGGCCTGCTCGCCGAGGCTGCGGCGTTGCTCGGCGTGCGGACGATCCTCACCGAGCAGTATCCAAAGGGCCTCGGCCCCACGCCAGGGGAGCTCGCGGCGCGGCTGCCGCCCCCGGTCACCAAGATGTCGTTCAGCTGCTGCGGCTGCGAAGCCTTCGCAACCGGTCTCGACGGCATGGAGTCGGCGCTGCTCTGCGGCCTGGAGACGCACGTCTGCATCGCCCAGACGGCGATCGATCTGCTGG
>JBIJCD010000087.1:0-10264 GCA_044344895.1 Pirellulales bacterium
CCACGAGTTCCTCTACAAGCACCGCCGGCACTACACCCGCCCGGCCGGTGCGATGGGCATGCGGACGGACGTGCACGCCTACTGGTGGTGAGAGGGGGGGCGGCGGTGAACGGAGCGCAACGCATCATGATGTCGCACGTTGGAACTTCGCGCCGGCTCCCGCCTGCGCTGGCCGCGGTGCTGATCGCCGTGGGCGGACTCGCGTCGGCGACCTGCCTGGCGGGCGGCCATCACCGCCAACCGGTCGGCTGCAGCGAGTGCGCGGCGGCCGCGGAGCGTGGGCCGGCGCATGGTGCGGCATACGGACCGGCGCATGGCCCTGCATGCGGGACCGGCTGCGGGCCCGGATGTGGCAGAGGATGCGGCGCCGACTGCGGCCACTGCGGAAAGGGCTGCGGCCACTGCGGACACGGCCATCATTGCCTCAAGCACGACACGATCGAGAAGCGTTACTTCCTCCGCAGCCAGGGGAAGAGCTGGCACAGCGGCTGGTACGACCCGTCGATCGGCCGCCCCATGGCGCTCGTCGTGCCGCCGACCGCCGAGTTCACCAGCGAATATGGCTGGGGCGTGCCGAGTTCGCGGGTGATGCCGATCTACCACCAGTTCCGCCGCCCCTATCCGGGCGCCGGGGCCGTGCCGGGCTCGGCGGGCTTCATGCCGACTCCCGTGCAGCCGAGCGACACGGTGCAGTTCGGCGTTCACCCGGTCAGGGGACCGTGGGGCGCTTACTGAGCCGCGGCCGACGGCAATCAGTCCTGCAGCCGCGCCACGGCGAGCGTGGCCCAGGGGCTCTCGGGCGCGAGTCTGAGAAACTCGCGGAGATGGCGGCGGGATTCCTCGTCGCGGCCGATGTCGTGCAGGACGCCCGCCACGTGCCAATGGGCGTCGGCGTAGTCCGGCTGCTGCCGAAGCACGCCGTCGAGGGCCGCGATCGCCAGTTCGTGTTCTCCGAGCTCGGCCAGGACGCAGCCGAGGCTGGCCCGCGCCTCCAGGTGGTCGGCGTCGAGCTCGATCGTGGCGTAGTAACGCTCCCGCGCGGCGGTCAGGTCGCCGGCCCGGTAGAGCAGCTCGGCCAGCGTGAACATCACCTGACGCGTGGGGCCCTGGGCCTGCAGCACGGCCCGCAGCGCCTCGGCGGCCTCGAACAGAGCGCCGGAGGATTCCAGGTCGGCCGCGAGGTCGAGCAGCTCGGCGACCGACACGACGTCTGGATCGTCCTGGCAGACGGGAAGGGCGCGGCCGATGCCGATCACTGCCGCGGCTTCTTCGGCGGCCGACACGGACACGGAGACCCGGTCGGCCACCGTCGGCTGGTCGTGCCCCAGTGCCTCCGTGTAGAAGCCCAGCTGCAGCTGCCCGCCGCCCCCCATCAAGCATCCGTCGCGGCGGATGCTTAGCCGGCGTCCATCGGCGACGATGCGGTCGGCAATCCGCGCCGCTTCGGCGGCGCCTCCCGGCGCGAGCACCGGCAGCTGGGCGTCGATGTCGCGTAGCGAGAGTCCCGCCTCGAGGAGACGGACCAGCTGCCTGCCCACCACAAGCTGCGGGAAGCCGAACCAGGCGATCGATCCTGAGCAGCGGACCGGTTCCAGCAGGCCGCTACGGCACCAGCGGCGGACCGCCGAGCGCGGTACCCGCAGCACGTCGGCCATCATGGCGACCGTGTAGAGACGGCTTACGCCGGGGTGTTCGTCGGTGGACGGATCGTCGGGCCGCGACGCGGCCGGCCTTCGTGGTCGGCGGGATGAACGGTCGTCCGTGACCTCCGTGGACATCGGTCGCTTCCCTCGTGGTGGCGCGGCTTCCCGAGCATCCGGGCGGCGGCCGCGTGGCTGGCGGAATCTACTCGACTGCCGCCGACAAATCCAAATAGATGCGTCTCGTGGCCGATCGCGGGCCGCCGGGCCGCGATCAGCGGCACCGAAGCTCCGGCGGCGGCACCGACGCGATCCATCCCTCGAGCGGGTCCACCGTCGGCGGCAGCCCGTACCCGGGCAGCGTTGCGGCATGCGCCGCCTGCAGCCCGCAGATCACGGCGTCGAGCAGGTCGCCGCGGGCGTCGTCGAGCAGCCGCCGCGACCACGAGTGGTCGATCGCCAATCCGATCGCGAGCCCCGCCGTGCCGTTCACGAGCGCCCGCAGGATCGTGTCGCGGTTGGCGGCGCGGTCCGCCGTCCGGCCCGCGGCGGTGTCGCTCTTGTACGACTTTCGGCATATCTGCCGTGCCGTGAAGCCCGGGTAGGCCTCGAGCGCGACCCGCGCGGCACCGCGCCCGCCGGCATGCCGGTGGGCCGGGAACGTGAGCCCGGCATCGACCATCCGGCCGATGCCTGCATGCATCATCCAGGCGACCGGCGGATTGGCCCAGCGCATCGCCGGGCTCGAGCCGGCGGGCTTGTCGGCCTGCCGCCAGGCGAACTTGTCGCCGGCGGGCCGCGCGTCGCACCAGCGCTTGAAGGCGGTGCGCAGGGTGTCACGTGGCTGTCCGCAGTAGAACCGCACGAACGCGGCCCATTCGGTCGGCCAGCCCTCATGCTCGATCAGCGGCCGCGGCTGGCCGAAAGGGAGGTCGAATCCACCCAGCCAGGGCTCCGTGCCGCCGCGAAGAAATGTGTCGAAGGCCGCCAGACTGTCGAGGCCGCGGACTTCCTCGAGCCGGTAGGCCCGTGCCGCGGGGTCGACCAGGCCCACGGCCACCGTGATCGGCTTTCGCGTCGACGGCGCCGACGTGAAGTCGACGCCGAACACGAGCCCGCCGGCTCGTGAGGCTCCGCGCCGTGTGGCTCCGTGCCCAGGCGCCGCCGTCATCTCCGCTGCAGCCAGCCCCGATGCGGTCCGCTACTTGGCGAAGGCACGGCTGCTCCCAGTGTCGGCCTTGGGAAAGTCGGCGGGTACGGGCACACCCACTTTGCCAGTCGCGGCCCACTCGGTGCCCCGCTGGAACGTGGTGATGAAGCCCACGCATTCCTGCGAATCGTTGCCGTGGCCCATCGGCGTGTGGAAGACGCGTCCTTGGCCGTAAGAGATGGTCATCATCATCGGCTCGTGCCGCTTCGTCCGGGGAGAGTAGGCGGTCGCCAGCACCTCCATCTTCTCCGCGGGGCCGCGGAGGCTGTCGTAAAGCTCGTCCTTGGCGTGCATCCAGGTGGCCGGCATGCCCTTCGTGATCGGATGCGAGCCGTCGCGGATGACGACGGGAAATGCCGCCTGCGGGCCATGGGCTCCACCGGCGCCGGGTGACGTGTCGCGGACCAACTTCCCGTCGTCGCTGTAGTAGACGTAGGGGCCGCTCTTCTCGTTGCGGCCACCCCAGCCGCCGAGGCCGATCATCTCGTTGTAGGCGGCCCACTCGGGGTAGGAGTTGTCGGCGGCGTGCACGGCGACGAACCCGCCGCCGCCGCGGACGAATGCCTCGAACGCGGCCCGCGTCTCGGCCGGCCACGGAGCGGCGGCGTGGCCGAAGTTGCTGACGACCACCGCGTAGTTCCCGAAGGCCGGCTTGAAGTTCGGATCCTCCCCCTTGGGCGCGTGGGTGACGACGTCGACCGTAAACAGGCCGGAATCCTCCAGGTATTTCTTCATCATCCGGGTGGTCTGCGGCCAGTTGGCGTGGTTGTTCTGGCCGTCGACGATCAACGCCTTGAGCGGCTCCGCCGCCGCGGCCGACGGAAGCCCGATCGGCAGGAGTCCGGTCGAGAAGATTCCGGTCGACAGGGCGAGGCACAACGAGGCACACTGACGGGCGATGGTTCCGGTTTTCATGACGCGGTCTCCGAAAGGCGGCGAATGCGTTCGCGGCGGGGATGCGCAGGGGTGAGGAAACCGGCATCCTACCACGCGGAGAAAGCCGGGCCATGCGACGAACCATCCTCACGGCGGCCCTGTCGGGCGGTTTGATCTGGCTGGCGGCCACGGTAGCGCTGGCCGCGCCCAACGTGCTCTTCATCATCGCCGACGACGCGTCGTGCCACTTCCGCGACGCTTACAACTGCCCGTGGGTGCGGACGCCGCACGTCGACCGGCTGGCGGCCCGCGGCGTCGTCTTCGACAACGCCTACGTGCCGACGTCGAAGTGTGCCCCGTGCCGGGCGGCGATCCTCACCGGACGCAACCCGTGGCAGCTCGAGGAGGCCGCCAACCACTGGCCTACGTTCCCTCCGCACTTCAAGGCGTTTACCGAGGTGCTCGCCGAGCGGGGAGTGGCCTGCGGCGGCGCCGGAAAGGTCTGGGGGCCGGGCGTGGCCGTCACGGCGAACGGCGAGCAGCGGACGTGGGGCCTGGATGCCGGCGGCAAGGGGGGAAAGAAGGGGGATGGTCCCGGCGACCGGTTTCGCCGGTTCCTGGCCCAGCGGCCGGCAGCCGCGCCGTTCTTCTACTGGTTTGGCAGCGGCAACCCGCACCGCAGCTACCCGCGCGACGCCGGACTCGCGGCCGGCAAGAAGACGTCCGACATCGATCGCGTGCCGGCCTGCTGGCCCGACACCGAGGTCGTCCGTCGCGACATGCTCGACTATGCGACCGAGATCGAGGCCTTCGACGCTGAGGTCGGCTCGCTGCTGGAGACGCTCGATTCATCCGGGCTGGCCGATGACACGCTCGTGATCGTGACGAGCGATCACGGCATGCCCTTCCCGCGGCTCAAGGGGCACACGTTCGATCTCGCTCACCGCGTGCCGCTGGTGGCCTGCTGGCCGCGGGGCATCGTGCGACCCGGCCGCCGGGAGCCGGCGCTGGTCAGCGCGATCGACGTCGCGCCGACGATCCTGGGCCTGCACGGCCTCGACGGCCCCGCCTGCGGCATGGCGCCGATCACCGGCGCCAGCATCGCCGACCTGCTCCAGGACGCGCCGGCCCGCGAGCGGCCGTTCGTGATCCTGGGGCGCGAGCGCAACGATGTCCACTGCCGGCCCGGCACGGAGTCGGGGCTCGGCTACCCCGCCCGGGCGATCCGGCGGGGCGGACTGTTCTATGTCCACAACTTCGCCCCCGACCGCTGGCCCTGCGGCGATCCGGAACTGGGGCTCGACGACACTGACGCCGGCCCGACGAAGCAGCTCATCGAGGAGGCCGGCCGCGACGACCGGTTTTGGCAGCTCTGCTTCGGAAAGCGTCCCGCCGACGAGCTCTACGACCTGGCCGGCGATCCCGACTGCGTGCGGAACATCGCGGCCGACCGGCCCGAGACGGTCACCGCCCTGCGGGCGGAACTCCTTGCCGAGCTGAAGCGACAGGGTGATCCGCGGGTGCTCGGCCAGGGCGACCTGTTCGACGCCTACGTGTCGCCTCGGGGCCGGGATCGCCGCTAGGCCGCTTTCGGTTTCCCTCGCGCACGATCGGCCTGGAGCGATCACCGCCGCGACGGCGGAAGTCTCCTCGCGGGACGATTTCGTGCGATCAGGTGGTGTGGGCTTCGACCTGCGGCACGATCCGCCGCAGGCGGCCCGACGTCTCCGAGGCCGGCACGTCCTTCACATCCGCAGCCGGCGGAGCGGGCTGGACGGACGGACCGAGAGGTGCCACGGTCGGCGCGGGCGCGGCGGGGGCCGGCGTCGCGGGGGCCGCTGCCGGTGCCGCCGGATCCTTGGCCGCCGGAGTGGGGATCGTCTCGATCGTCCGCAGGTCGGAAACGGCCGGCGCGGCGGGCTTTTCGGCGCGGACCGCGCCGGCGGACTCGCCGGTCTGCTTCGGATCGACGTGCTGGAGCGGCGAGCCGGTCCAGCCCTCGGCCGCCCGGGGTGCGGCGTCGGCGGGCTTGTCGCTGAAGGTCTTCGTCCCGCTGGTCTGGGCCGCGGGCTGCGGAGCCGGGGCGAGCGACGGTGCCGCGGTCACGGTCGGACTGACGGCCGGTCGCGAGGCCGCGGCCGGCACCGTGCCGACGCCACTGGCCGGCTGGACGGCGGCCGGAATCGGATTGCCACAGGGATCGAGCGGCACCCGCATCACGACCGTCCGCGGCGACCGCACCGTATAGGTGTAGGGCACCTTCTTCTCGACGACCCGCGGCACCTGCACCGTCTTCTGCTCGGTGACGTACTTGCAGACCTGCACGCTCACCGGCTCGACCCGTTCCTCCGCCACCATCTTGCACACCTGGACGGGCACCTGGCGGACCTGCTCCTCGGCGACCATCCGCATCGTCTGCACGGGCACCTTGTTCTCGACCCGCTCCACGACCTTGCGGACGGTCTGCACCGGCACCTGGCGGACCTGCTCCTCGGCGACCATTCGCATCGTCTGCACCGGCACCTGCTGCACGACCTGCTCCTCGACGTAGCGGACGGTCTGCACCGGCACCTTGCGAGTGACGACACGGTTGACCATCGTCGTCTCAGGCACCTGCACCGGCGTGACGGTCGGCTGGTAGACGCGGTTGACCTGGTTGACGACGGTGCCCGGCGACTGCATCCAGGTGTAGCCGCCGCGCTGCCAGTAGAGCAGGCCGTTGTAGGGGTTGACCACGTAGCCGCCGGGCACATAGCCCAGCGCCGTCGCGCCCGGCGTGACCACGGGCGTGACCGTGTCGACCGCCTGGCTGCCCATGGAGTAGGAGGTCCGCATCTGCGTGACCGGCTCCGCCACCGTGTAGGCCTCCTCGCGCTCGCTCGTCTCGTAGACGGGCCGCTGCACGACGCTCACCTGCTGCTGCATCGCCGTCTCATAGACCGGCTTCATGACGGTGAACCGCTCTTCACGGGACGCTGTCTCGACGATGTCGCGGGTCACGTCGTAGCTGCGGTCGACGATCTGCGTCTCGTACACGGGCTTCATCACCGTGTAACGCTCCTCGCGGGTCTGCGTCTCCCACACGGGCCGCTGCACCGTGTAGCGCCGCTCCGATGTCTGCGTCTCCCACACGGGCCGCTGCACCGTGTAGGTCTGCGTGTCGTAGACCGTCTCGTAGCTGACGCGGTAGGCGGTCATTTGCCGCTCGTCGTACACGGTCTGGAAGTCGAGCCGGTACGTCTGCGTGACAACGGGGGCGGCGGCCACCTGGCCGCAGCACTGCGCCTGCGCCTCGCGCGGTGCCATGACGGGTTGCGGTGCGAGCACGAGGGCTGCGCACACGACCGATTGCAGCCGCCGCGAAACGTTCGCCGACGAGCGTGCGAAGCACTTGTTCATGAGAGTCCTCTCCTCGAAAAAGATCCTTCGAGACTAATCCCCCGTACGCAGCCTTCAAGCGGTTTGTTGAGGAAAAATCGCCTGTTTTGGCCCGATTTTCGGCGGCGAAGTCGCTAGGAACGCTCCAACCGGTCCATCTTACGGCTGCCGGGAAGTGCCGCCTGCCGGACGCCAGCAGCCCGCGCAGACTGGGATGGCGCGGCAGGCGGGGAGACCGGCCGGCGGTGGCGCACGACGACGGTGTCAGGAGTCGCTCGAACCCGCCCGCACGCGGCATGAAGGCCAGGGCGCCGACTGCGATCACTCCATGCGAACGAGCAGGCGGCGGCTGCGGCCGTCGAGCCGCGACACTTGGGCGATGTGGTAGCGCACGCCCACGGTGTCGGTGACGAAGGCTCCTCCGTCGCTCGTGTAAGCGACGTCGTCGGCGTGCGCCACCGTGAACCGTCGCGGCCCGCGATCGGTGACCACGCTCCATTCCGTCGGCTCACCGTCCGACACCGACTCGATCCGCAGGATCAGCGGCCGGAACTCACGCTGCGACAGCTCCGACTCGAGCATGCCGCGGACGGGCGGCTCGAGGTCGGCGAGTGATTCGATCCAGGCCAGTTCCGTGCCGTCGGCGGCGACGACGGCGACCGGTCCCGCCGGCGCCGACACCGGAAAGCCGCGGAGCACGTCGACGTCGACGTGCCGCGTGCCGTCGGCGGCGGTGAAGTCGAGCCGGCCGTGCGCGGCACGCTCCAGTCGCCACGGCGCGGCAGCGACGCGGCCGTGGCCGTGGGCCGACGCGGCGTGCCGCGAGGCATCAGGGGCCGATCGATCCGGCGACGGCGGCGGTATGGAAGGCGTCATGTGCTCCTCGTGGCGGCGGGCGGCGTGGTCACACGCCCGCGGCCTCCTCGGCGGCTTTCATCTGGGCCCGGTACAGCCGCGCGTAGGCGCCGTCGGCGGCGAGCAGATCCTCGTGGGTGCCCATCTCGACGACGCGGCCGTCGTCGAGCACCACGAGCCGGTTGGCCCGCCGCAGGGTCGACAGCCGGTGCGCGATGGCGATCGTCGTTCTCCCGGTCACGAGCCGGTCGATCGCCGCCTGGATGATCGCCTCCGTCTCGGCATCGACGGCGGACGTGGCCTCGTCGAGCACCAGGATCCGCGGGTCGACGAGCAGTGCGCGGGCGATGGAAAGCCGCTGCCGCTCGCCGCCGGAGAGCGAGCCACCCCGTTCACCCACACGCGAATCGTAAGCCGCGGGCTGGGCGAGGATGAACTCGTGGGCCCCGGCGGCCCGGGCGGCGGCCACGATCCGCTCGCGGAGCGCGTCGACGCCACCCGGGAGGGCGGCGGCATCGGGGCAGCCGTAGGCGATGTTGTCGGCGATCGAGCCGAAGAACAGGAACGGTTCCTGGAGAACGCAGCCGAGGTTGCGGCGATAGCCGGCGATCGAGAGATCACGCAGGTCGACGCCGTCGACCTTGATCGAGCCGCTCGAGGGGTCATAGAAGCGGCAGATCAGGTTGGCGAGCGTCGACTTGCCCGATCCGCTGGAGCCCACCAGGCCGATCATCTCGCCCGGCTCGATGGTGAGATCGATGCCGTGGAGGATCTCGCGGGCGCCGTACCGGAAGTGCACGCCGGAAATCTCGATCCGGCCGCGCACCCGTCCCGGGTCGATCGGTCGCGGCGCCTCGGCGACCGACGGCTTGCAGTCGAGGATGTCGAAGATCCGCTGGGCGCTGGTGGCCGCCCGCTGCGTGGCCGGTACCATGTGGATCATCGACTCGATCCGGCGGTAGAAGCCGGCGATGTAGGCCAGAAACGCGGTGAGCATGCCGACGGTCACCGATCCGGAGAAGACCATCGCCGCGCCGGCCGCCCACACCACGAGCAAACCGACCTCGCTGAACAGCGTCACCAGCGGGCCGAAGAACGACCAGACCACGTTCACCCGGTCGTTGGCGTCGAGCACGCGGGCGTTGGCCGCACGGAACCGATCCACCTCGCGGGCCTCCTGCGCGAAGGCCTTCACGACCCGGATGCCGGGGATGGTGTCGGCCAGCACGCTCGTCATGTCGGCCCAGGCGACGCTCGCCCTGCCGAATCCCCGCCGCAGGCCGAGCCGCACCGCGTACACCAGCCACACCACCAGCGGGAAGGGGGCGAGGGTCATCAGGGCCAGCCAGGGGTTGATCCAGACCAGCACCACGGCTGTCAGCAGGACGAGCATCGTGTCGGAGGCGAATTCGATGACGTTGAGCGACAGGAAGAGGTTGATGCGGTCGGTGTCGTTACCGACCCGCGACATCAGGTCGCCGGTCCGCTTGCCCGAGAAGAAGTCGAGCGAGAGCGCCTGCATGTGGGCGTAGGTCTGCACCCGGAGGTCGGCCGCGATCCGCTCGCTCACCCAGGCAAGCGTCCAGGTGCGGGCCCACCCCAACAGCCAGGCGGTGACGGCTGCCAGGGCCAGGCCTCCCAGGTACCACCAGACGAGAGAGAAGGGCACCTGCTGCCCCTGCTGTCGTGGCACGAGCACGTCGTCGACCAGCGGCATCGTGAGATAGGGCGGCACCAGTGCCGCGACGGTGCTCGCAAGCGTCAGGAAGATGCCGAGCATGGCCGTCCCGGCGTGCGGCCGCGCGAACACGAGCACCCGTGCCAGCGCCCGCCACGATCCGGCCGGCCCGGCCGCCTCGTCGTCGTCCGCGGCCGCCTTGCCGCCGGCGGCGGGGGCGATCTCGTGGGCGGGCTGCTCGTCGGTCGTGGGCGTCTCGGCCGTGGCCGCATGACCGCGCATGCGGGCATCGAAGGCATCCTCCAAGGCATGCACGCTCTTGGCACGGGCGGCGGTGAACAGCCACCGCGCCACCACGCTGCCGTGCTGGGACAGCTCGATCCGGCCGACCGCCGAACGCAGGTGCACGTCGAGTGTGGAGGACGGGTGGAGCCGCCACGCCCAGACGTCCGTGCCGGCCGTCGGGCCGCCGTCCGCCGAGGCCGGCTGGTCGGCCACGACCCGCCTGTCGGTGAGCAGGATCGCCCCGTCGGTAAACATCAAGTCGGCGTTCAGATCGAACCGGCAGGACGCGATGACGTGTTCGCCGGGCTCGAGCGGAAAGCGGTCCGCCGGGGACGGCTGCGC
>JBIJCD010000088.1:0-10263 GCA_044344895.1 Pirellulales bacterium
CCCGCAGCCAGGCAGTCGAGCGACTGCTGCACGTGGACCTTGTTGGGGGAGGTGATGTGGACGACGTCGACGTTCGGCGAGCGGAGGAGGGCCTTGTGGTCGTAGTCGCCGTAGACCTCGGGGATGCCCCAGCGGTCGGCCGTGGCCCGCGCCGCCTCCGTTGAGCCGCAGATTCCCGTGACCTGCACGCCCAGCCGCCGCAGGGCTTCGATGTGGACCGGGCCGATGAACCCGGTGCCGATGACGGCGGCCCGGAGGGCGTGCACGGGAGTAGTCGTCGTCTTCATGCGGGATGCATCCGGAGTGGCGATGGACACGGTCCCTCGACCGCGACCGTCCGTCGAGCGGCTGTCATTCCGCCAGCGACCTGAGGTAGACCATCGACCGCGGCACCTGCCCCGGTGCGGCCGTGCTCTCGTCTTCGATGTAGTAGTGGGCCACGCCCGCCCGCTTCGCCGCCCGCAGGACGGCCGGCATATCGATCTGGCCGGTCCCGAGGACGACGTCGTTCTCGGGATCGGTCCTGCCGGAGAAGTCGCCCTTCACGCCCTGCTTGAGGTCCTTCAGGTGCATGAGTTTCACCCGGCTGCCGTAGCGGTCGATGAGCTTCGCCGGGTCGGCGCCGGGAAAGTGCGCCCAGAGGATGTCGAGCTCGATGCCGACGTTTTCCGGCTTCGTCTCGGCCATGAGCAGGTCGAAGAGCGTGCCGTCGCCGTGCGGCTGGAACTCATAGCCGTGGTTGTGGTAGCAGAAGGTGAGGCCGTGCCGCTCGCGGAGCAGCCGGCCGACGCGGTCGAAGTCCGCCGCCGCCTCCCGGGCCCGCTCGGCCGTGAACGGCGGCTTGTGCGGGATCGACGCCACCCGCACGTACGTCGCACCGAGCGTGAGCGCGTCGCGGGCGACCTCCTCGGTCTTGTTCACGGCAGCGTCGTAGCCCACGCCGAACGACGAGCATACGAGCCCTCGCTCGTCGAGCAGCCGCCGGAGCTCCTTCGCCTCGAGGCCGAAGAGGTTCGAGAACTCGAGGTCGGTGATCCCCAGTGCCTTGACGGCGTCGAGCGTGCCCGGCACGTCCTTGGCGAACTGGTTGCGGAACGTGTAGGAGCAGAGGCCGGGTGTGTCCGGAAAGAGACGCTTCGCGGACTCGGCGGCCGGGAGGGCAAACGCATACAGTGCGGCGAGCACCGCACACGCTGACAGCAGGATCGAATTGATCACGGAACACCCCGGCGACATGTGAGACAACATGCACAGTCTCCCGTTCTTCGCCGAGCCGGGCAAGTGCCGGCTCCCGAGGCATTTCGCCCGCACCGCCCTGACTCTCGCCGTCCACATCCCGTCACCGTGCGACGGAGCGACACTCCCGCCGCAGGCTACTCGATTGGCTACTTCGGGCCGACGCAGACAAGGTGGCCTACCGTGCGGAAGAAGATCCGTCCGCCGCTGACCGCCGGGGACGAGTAGCACTCCTCGCCGAGGTCGTTCTCCGCCACCACCTCGAACGACGGCCCCGGCCGCACCACCTTCGTGACGCCGACGTCGTCGGTAAAGTAGACGAGGCCGTCGGCGGAGAAGGGGGAGCCGCTGTAGTGGCCGCCGGCCCGTGCGGTCCACAACCGCTCGCCGCTGGCGGTGTCGAGGCAGCCGGCCACGCCGTCGTCGCTGGTAAGCAGCAGCCGGTTTCCTGCGACGATCGGCGCCGGCACGTAGCCGCAATTGCGGAGCGACTTCCACTTCAGGTGCGTGGCCGTCACGTCACCTTCACCGGTAGGATCGATCGCGGCGACGAGTTTGTCGGGGTAGCCGGCGGTGAGAAAGACGAGCCGGCCGTCGTCCACCATCGACGCCACGAACTGCTCGGTCGGCCCCTCCACCCGCCACAACTCGCGGCCCGACTCGGGGGCGTAGCCGGCGACGTGCCGGCTGCCCGCGAGAATCAGCTGCCGACGGCCGGCGAACGTGCGGATGATCGGCGTGCAGTAGCTGCGGGTGTTATGCGCCCGGGGCACCTTCCAGCGGGTGGCGCCGGAGGCCCGGTCGAGGGCCACGAGGAAGCCGTCGCCGTCGTGGTCGCCGTTGATGATCACCCTGTCGCCGTCGACCACGGGGCAGGAGCAGAAGCCGTGGCAGCTGGTGAAGTCGCCAGGACGAACGAGCCAGCGTTGCCCGCCGTCGACGTCGTAGGCGGCCACGACCATCGGCCCGAAGGAAGCGTCGCGGTCGCCGGGCACGTGGAGCGCCGGCACCCGCTTGTCGGAGGTCTCCCAGAAACAGACGAACACGAAATGACCGTCGCTGGCCGGCGTGCTGGAGGCGTGGCTGTTGAGCTTGTGCTTGATCTCGAGGGGCGAGCGGAGCACCGTCCGCCGCCACAGCTCCTGGCCGCTGGCAGCATCGAAACAGAGCAGCAGCCGCTCCTCCGTCGCGGTGTCGCAGCTCACCACGAAGACCCTGTCGCCCACGACGATCGGCGAGGCGTGGCCCGCCCCGGGCAGCGGCGTCCTCCAAAGAATGTTATCCGCCGTGCCGCCGTCCTTTCCGGCCGACCAGCGAACCGGCAGGCCCCGCTCGAGGCTCGTCCCATCGCCCCGCGGCCCGCGCCAGCCGGGCCAGTCCTCGGCCCGCGTCGTCGCGACTCCAGCCGCGAGCACGAGGCTCACGCATAGCGACGGCAGCCATCTCGGCGTCGGCATGGTCTCCTCCCTGGTGCCGGTCCTGCGCCGGCCGCCGCCCTCACCGCCGCGCGAGGCAATGGTGGAACGAGTCGGCCAGCGCGAGCCAGCTGGCCTCGATGACGTTCTCGCTCACGCCGACCGTGCCCCAGACGTGCTCGCCGTCGGTGCTCTCGATCGATACTCGAACCTTCGCGGCCGTGCCTTCCTGGGCGTTGATCACCCGCACTTTGTAGTCGAGCAGGTGCATCCGCTCCACCGCCGGGTAGGTGGCGGCGAGCGCCTTGCGGAGCGCCGCGTCAAGCGCGTTGACCGGGCCGTCCCCCTCGGCCACCTCGTGCCGCTGCACGCCGTCGACGAGCAGCTTCACCGTGGCCTCCGTCGTCACCTCCGCGGCCGCCCCTGCGGCCCCGTCGCGACTCTCCACCGCGACGTTGTAGGAAAGTTTCTCGAACGCCGGCCGAAACGTGCCCGCGCAGCGGTCGACGAGAAGGTCGAACGACGCGCCCGCCGCCTCGAATTGCCAGCCCTCGTTCTCGAGCCGGCAGACTTCGGACAGCACCGCGTCGAGCAGATTCCGGTCTTCTCGCACGTCGGGTCGGCTCACGAGCGCGGCGATGTTCGACCGGCCCGAGAGCTCGCTCACGAGGATCCTCCGCGCGTTGCCGATCGCCTCCGGCGGGATGTGCTCGTACGACTCGGTGGCCTTCGCCACCGCATGCACGTGCATCCCTCCCTTGTGGGCGAAGGCGCTCGATCCCACGAAGGGCTGGCCCGGCCGATAGCTCATGTTGGCCGTCTCGTAGACGAACCTCGAGAGCTCGGTGAGGTGGGCCGTGCCGCCGCCGAGCACGCGGTATCCAGGAAGCTTGAGCGCCAAATTCGCCACCACGGAGATGAGGTCGGCGTTGCCGCACCGCTCTCCGAGGCCGTTGATCGTGCCCTGCACCTGCACCGCGCCCGCGGCGACGGCCGACAGCGAGTTGGCGACGGCGAGGTCGCAGTCGTTATGGCAGTGGATCGCGACTGGGGTGGCGCAGCCGCCGGCGGCGAGCACCGCGATCGCCCCGCGCACCAGGGCCGCGACCTCGTCGGGCAGGGTGCCGCCGTTGGTGTCGCAGAGCACGATCCGCGTGGCGCCGGCCCGCGCCGCGGCCAGGATCGTCTCTCCGGCGTAGTCCGAGTCGAGCTTCCAGCCGTCGAAGAAGTGCTCGGCGTCGTAGAAGACTTCGCGGCCCGCTCCCACCAGAAACCGCACCGTGTCGGCGATCATGGCGAGGTTCTCCTCGCGCGACACGCCGAGCACCTCCGTGACGTGGAAGGCCGACGTCTTGCCGACGATGGTCACGACGCTCGTGCCCGCGTCGACCAGGGCCTTCATGCCGGGATCGGCGGCCGCCTCCATGCCACGACGGCGGGTCATGCCGAAGGCGCACACCCGCGACCGGGAGAGCTTCAGGGCCCGGACGCGCTCGAAGTACTGGGCGTCCTTGGGGTTTGAGAGCGGGTAGCCTCCCTCGATGAAGTCGACGCCCGCCTCGTCGAGCCGCCGCGTGATCGCCAGCTTGTCCTCGAGCGAGAAGTTAACGCCCTCGCCCTGCGAGCCATCGCGGAGCGTGGTGTCGTAGATCTCGATCCGCCGCTCGCGGACGGGCGTCGGCGTGGGCGGCGAGTGGGGCATCGGATGACGGGCCGGCGTGGGAAGCGTCGCAGCGAAACCAAAGGCCCTTAGTATAGCCCGCCCCGGCCATGCCCTCCATCCGCCGTACCGACGCGATGCGCCGCAGGAGACTGCAGTGGCTCTTGCACGACCACGGGAGCCTTCACCGCACGAAACATCACGACATCGGACGCGGCCGGGTCGGTTCTGATGACGCCCGAATCAATCCTCTTCGTCGGCTGGATCATCGTCTTCGTATTCGGACTCGTCATCCGACTCGTCCGCGTCGCCATAGCCATCGGCGCCGTCGTCCGACTCTTCTTCATCGCCGTCGTACGCTGCCTCGAGCTCATCCTCGTCGTCGGAGTCGTATTCCGAGTCATCCTGCTCATCGACCTCCTCGTCGGCCTCAGGCAGGGCAACCGCCCCTCGCAGCGGCTGCAGGGCGTCGACGTGGGGCTGGATCTTCAGGCGGCGGGGCGCCGGATCGGCCGGGGGCACCGGGCTGCCGTTCCGCTGGGCCCACTGCTCCATGGTGATGAGCACCTCGCGAGCCTGAGAACCGGCGTACTGGCCGACGACGCCGTCCTCCGCCATGAAATCGATGAGCCGGGCGCCGCGGCCGTAGCCCACGCCCAGCGCCCGCTGCAGGAGCGACACGCTGCCACGGCCCTCGCGGATCACCACCTCCACGGCGGCCTCGTACATCTCGTCGCGCTCCTTGCCGGCCGAGCCCTTGGGCGCGTCTCCCGACGGCGCCGGCTGCAGGTTCACCAGCTCCGCGGCGTACTGCGGCTCGGTGGTGCCGATCGCTGCCATCACCCGGCCGATCTCCTCGTCTGAGAGATAGGTGCCCTGGCCGCGGAGGATCTGGCTGGTGCCGGGGGACAGGAAGAGCATGTCGCCGTTGCCGAGCAGCCGCTCTGCGCCGCACTCGTCGAGCACGACTCGGCTGTCGGTGCGGCTGGCAACCTGGAAGGCGATCCGCGCCGGCAGGTTGCTCTTGATCAGGCCCGTGATGACATCGACCGTCGGCTTCTGCGTGGCGAGAATCAGGTGGATGCCCACCGCCCGGCTCTTCTGGGCCAGCCGGATGATGTGCTGCTCGATCTCCTTGCCCGCCGTCATCATCATGTCCGCAATCTCGTCGGCGATCATCACGATGAATGGCATCGTGGTGGGGATGGCCTGCGCCTCCTCCTCGCTCTCCGGCTTGATGCGGCGGAGCAGTTCCTCGCGGCCGAGCTGGTTGTATTGCGACAGGTGCCGCACGCCCACGCGAGCCAGCAGGGCGTACCGCTCCTCCATCTTGTCGACGGCCCAGGCGAGGATCGCCTCCGCCTTCTTCATGTCGGTCACCACCGGGTGCATGAGGTGCGGCAGCGACTTGTAGGGGGTGAGCTCGACCATCTTCGGGTCGATCATCAGCATGCGCACCTCGTCGGGCCGGCGGGTCATGAGCATCGACACGATGATCGAGTTCAGGCACACGCTCTTGCCCGTGCCGGTGCGGCCGGCGATGAGCAGGTGGGGCAGGCTCGCCATGTCGAACACCATCGGGTTGCCCGCCACGTCCTTGCCGAAGTAGAGCGGGATCTTCATGTTCCGGCTCTTGGCCTGCGTCTCCTCGATCACCTCGCGGAGCCGGACCATCTGCCGGTCGGTGTTGGGCACCTCGATGCCGACCGAGTTCTTGCCCGGGATAGGGGCCACGATCCGCACGCTCGGCACCCGCAGCGCGATGGCCAGGTCGTCGGCCAGGTTGGCGATCTTCGCCAGGCGGAGGCCGGCCTCCAGCTCGATCTCGTACTGCGAGATGACCGGGCCGGTCTCGATCTCGACCACGCGGACCTTGAAGCCGAAGTCGGCGAATGTCTTCTCGAGCACCCGGGCCCGATCGCGGACCTCCTGCTCCTGCGCCTCCAGTTGCAGCTGCTCGGCGGGGAGCAGGAGCTCGAGCGAGGGGAGCTCGTAGTCGGCGGTCGGGTCGGGCGCCATGTGCACCGGCTCGGGCTTGCGGCGCCGGTTGGCCAGCGACCGGATCGGCACCGCCTGCCGCGGAGCCTCGGCGGGCTCGTCCGCGGCCTCGGCCTCGCCGTCGTCCGTGTCGTCGTCGGCGCCGCCGGCCGACGAATCATCCTCGTCGTCCTCGGTGGCGGCCGCCACCGGCGGCTGCTCGCGGCGGCGGACGCGGATGGCCGGCTCCTGCTCGTCGTCCTCGGCTTCGGGCGCATCGCCGTCGGCATCCTCGTCGTCTTCGGTGGCGGCCGCGGCGGCGTTCCCCCGGCGCAGCTGCAGCCAGGCCGGCAGCGGCTTCCGATCGGCGAGAGGCGTCGATCCGGCGTCGGCCGACACGGCGGTGCGGGCCGCGATCCTGCCGCCGAGTGCGCGGAACGTCGACACCAGCCAGCCGCCCACCGCGACCGCGGCGGCGGCGGCCCGCAGGACGACCGCATCACAGGCGATGAACAGGCCCGCGGCCGTGGCGGCAATCACGACGATCGTGGCACCCGCGCGGGCGAAGTAGGCCTCCGCAAACAACCGGCCGACGGCGCCGGCGTGGCCTCCCGGGCCCCAGATCGGTCGACTCACCCAGTCGGGCAGAAACATTGCCAGCAGCGTGCAGATGCCGGCGACCGCCACGACCACCCCGGCGGTGCGGAGCGGCAGATCCGGCAGCGGGCGGCGGCGGAGCAGCGTGATGTCGAAGGCGGCCAGCGCCGCGACGGCGAACCAGGCGCCGAGCCCGAGGCATTCATACAGCGACCCCGCCACGGCGGACCCGAGCACGCCGCAGGCGTTGGTCGCCCGTGCGGGCGGCGGGAAGGCCCGCGACGCCGGCGGGTCGCCGGCATCGAATGTCGCCAGCGCCGCGACCAGGAAGATGCAGGCCGCCAGGATCGCCAACGCCGTCAGGTCGCGAAACCGGTTGCGGGGGAGGGTTTCGATGGCGGACTCCGACCCGATCACCGGGCGTCCGACCCCGGTCCGCGGCGGCTGAGCGAGCCTGCCGGCCGCCGGCAGCGAAGCGGCAGGCACGCGGCTGCCGACGGAAGGTGCGAACGAGCGATCGACGAAGGCCATCGGGGAGTCCTTTCCTGCCTGACGCGCGGGATCCACCCAAACTCTACAGGCCGGTTGCGGTCGCGGCGGCCGACCCCGGCGGCCATTGGCCTCCCGCCGCTGCCGGTCGTGCCGGATGCAACGCCTGCAAAAATCCTGGCGCCGCCGTACAGTGGTCGGCCCCTCGCCGCCGATCCTCCGGCGTTCGTGCCGCCATGCTTCGCCCACCCCGGACCGCCGACGGTGCCAGCCCGTGAATGAGCTCCTTCCCGCCGGCGACCTCGTCGTCGGCATCGTCTCCGGCCTGGCCTGCGCGGTGTTCAGCGCCATCTCCTACCTCGTATCGCGGCACCACGGCGTGCTGCAGCGGGCGGAGGGCCGCCGCAACGCCGGCCTGCGGCTCCTCGTGCTCGCCCACCTGATCATGGGCCTGGTCTGCATCCCGTTGGCCTGGATCGGCTGGCCCGCGCGGCCGCCCGACATGCGGCTCGTCTGGCCGCCGCTGGCGGCCTCCGCCGGCTGCTACCTGATCGGGCAGGCGGCATTCTTCACGGCGCTCAAGCGAGTGGAGGCCTCCAGGCTCTCGCCGCTCCTGGGCCTCAAACTCGCGATGCTCGCGGGTCTCGTCACGCTCGGGTTCGGACAGCCGCTCGATGCGCGGCAATGGCTGGCGGTGTCGCTCACGGTGGCCGCGGCCGCCGTGATGCAGGCGGGCCGAGGCCGCGTGCCGGCCGTGCCGCTGGCGCTGATGATCGCCTGCTGCCTCTGCTTCGCGCTGGCCGACCTCGGCATCGTGCGGCTCATCGATGCGCTGCAGATGGGCGGCTCCGCCTCCGGCGCACCCCTGGGCCGGCTGCATGCAGGCGGCCTGGCGATGGCGCTCACATACGCGACCTGCGGCGCGGTCTTTGCGCCGCTCGTGCCGCTCCTGCGGCCGCACACCCGCATGGATTGGACGCTCGCCGCCGGCTATTCGACATCCTGGCTCCTGTCGATGGCCGGACTCTACGTCTGCTTCGGACTCGTCGGCGCCGTCTTCGGCAACATCCTGCAGTCGACGCGGGGCATCATGAGCGTGGTCCTCGGTGCCGGGCTGGCCCAGCTGGGCTGGCACGAGCTCGAGCAGCGGGTCGACCGGGCGACGCTGCTGCGGCGGCTGGCGGCCGCCGCGCTCATGACGGCGGCGATCGCCCTCTACGTCATCGACCTGTCGTGAGCCGGCGTCCGGTCGGCGCCGCGGGCCGGGGAAGCCCCGGCCACCGCCACTTTCGACGGCCGGACTCCGGACGTAGACTCTCCCGACCGCGGGGGCGACCTCGCGTGTCGCCGTCCTGCCATCCGTCCGCATCCTCGAGGAATGTCCCATGATGACACGCATCGCCACCGTCGTTCTCGGCGCCTTTCTCGCCGTCGCCATCGCCGTCGGAGCGCAGCGCACCGCGGCGGCCGCCGACGCCAAGCCCGGCGTCCTGCGGCACGTCGTGCTCTTCAAGTTCAAGGACACCTCCACTCCGGCCGACGTCGAGCGGATCGTCGCGGCCTTTCGCGGTCTGCCCGCGAAGATCAAGGAGATCGCCGGCTTCGAATGGGGCACCGACGTCTCCCCCGAGGGAAAGGCGCAGGGCTTCACGCACTGCTTCCTCGTGACGTTCAAGTCGGATGCCGACCGCGACGCCTACCTGCCGCACGCGGCCCACAAGGAGTTCGTGGGGATCGTCGGCCCGCACGTCGACAAGGTCTGCGTCGTCGACTTCTGGTCGAAGGACTGACGCCACCACCGTCACGAGCTGCTGCGGCAGAGGTCGCGCATCCGCGCCCGGGCCGCCGGCTACCGGCTACGCCATGATGCCCTTCACGACCTTGCCGTGCACGTCGGTGAGCCGGTAGCGACGGCCCTGGAACTTGTAGGTCAGCCGCTCGTGGTCGATACCGAGCAGGTGCAGGAGCGTGGCGTGGAAGTCGTGCACGTGCACGCCGTCCTTCACGACGTTGTAACCGAAGTCGTCGGTCTCGCCGTAGGTGGTGCCGGGCCGGATTCCGCCGCCGGCCATCCAGGTGGTGAAGCATCTCGGGTGATGGTCGCGGCCGAAGTCGGCTCCCGGCTTGTAAAGCCCCTGGCAGTAGTTGGTGCGGCCGAACTCGCCCCCCCAGATCACGAGCGTGTCGTCGAGCATGCCGCGGTCGGCCAGGTCCTGCACGAGCGCCGCCGCCGGCTGGTCAGTCTGCTTGCACTCCCGCGCGATGCCGCCCTTCAAGCCGCCGTGGTGGTCCCAGTCCTGGTGGTAAAGCTGGATGAACCGCACGCCCCGCTCGGCGAGCCGCCGCGCGAGCACGCAGTTGGCTGCGAACGTGCCCGGATCCTTGGCATCTGGGCCGTACTTTTCGAGCACGTGGGCCGGCTCGTCGGAGAAGTCGGTCACCTCCGGCACGCTCCGCTGCATGCGGAAGGCCATCTCGTAGTTGGCGATACGCGCCGTGATTTCGGCGTCGGGGATGGCGGCGAACTCGTGCTCGTGAAGCTGCCGCAGGCCGTCGAGTACCTGCCGGCGGCTCTCCACCGACACGCCGGGCGGGTTGTTGACGTAGAGGACCGGGTCGCCGCCCGAGCGGAACCGCACGGCCTGGTGACGCGTGGGCAGGAAGCCCGCGCCCCAGAGGTGGCTCATCAGCGGCTGGCCGCCCTTGTTCTTCGTGATCAGGACGACGAAGGAGGGCAGATCCTCGTGGGGATTGCCCAGCCCATAGTCGAGCCAGGCACCGATGCTCGGCCGGCCCGGGATCTGCGAGCCGCTCTGCATGAACGTCACGCCGGGGCCGTGGTTGATGCTCTCGGTGTACATCGTACGGATGAAGCAGAGCCGGTCGGCC
>JBIJCD010000507.1:0-2656 GCA_044344895.1 Pirellulales bacterium
CACCATCTGTTCAGACAGGCCGAGGCTGTAGTTGCCGTGCCCGTCGAACGCGGTATTCGAGAGTCCGCGGAAGTCGCGTACCCGCGGAAGCGCCAGCGACACGAGCCGATCGTAGAACTCGTACATCCGCCGGCCGCGGAGCGTCACCTTGCAGCCGATCGGCAGGTTCTCCCGCAGCTTGAAACCGGAGACGGCCGCCTTCGAGATGGTGGCGATCGGCTTCTGGCCGGTGACCTGCGTCATCGCGCCGATCGCCTCTTCCAGATACTTCTTCTCGGTGACCGCCACCCCGACGCCCATGTTGACCACGATCTTCACGAGCTTGGGAATGGCGTGCGGGTTCTTCCGCGAGAGCGACTCTGCCAGCTGCTGGCGGACGGTGTTCAGGTAATAGTCGAGCATTCGCGGCGTCCCCGCAGCCGCCGCCCCGGCGCCCGCCGGACCCTTTGCGGGGCTCGCCGTGCCTGCCTTGGTCTTCTTTGCCATCGTTGGAGTCCTTCGTCGTCTTCAGGCGGCAGGTTCCGGGCCGGCCGCATTGGAGGTCTGTGTTTCGCGTGTCGCCTGACGTCGCCTACTTCACCGGCTTGCGGGCCGCCTTCGGCCTGCGGATCACACCCTGCTCCGCGCCGCACTTCCGGCACACGCGGACGCGACCGCCGTCGGCCGACTCGCGCACGCCGAACCGGGCGGCCTTGCCGCAGCCGTCGCAGACCAGCAGGACGTTCGAAATGTCGATGGGCAGTTCCTTGCTGAGCCGCCCACCCTGGGGATTCTTCTGGCTCCGCTTGATGTGGCGGTAGACGCGGTTGACGCCCTCCACCACCACCTTGGCCCCCGCCTCGGCCTTGCCCGGCCGCACGGAGAGCACCTTCGCCCGCGTGCCCTTGGCATTGCCGGTGGTCACTTCCACGAGATCGCCGGTTCGGATCAGCATCACACCACCTCGCTCGCCAGACTGACGATCTTCATGAAGTTGCGATCGCGGAGTTCGCGGGCCACGGCCCCGAAAATACGCGTGCCCTTCGGGTTCTTGTCGTTATCGATGATCACACAGGCGTTCGTGTCGAAACGGACGTAGCTGCCGTCGTCGCGCCGCGTCGGCCGCTTGCACCGCACGATGACGGCCTTCACGACCGCCTTTTTCTTTACGTCGCTGCCGGCGATCACGCTCTTCACGCTGCACACGATGATGTCGCCGATTCCGGCGGTGCGCTTCTTGCTGCCCCCGAGCACCTTGAAGCACATGACTTCCTTGGCGCCGGTGTTGTCGGCCACGACGAGCCGGGTTTGCATCTGGATCATTTCGACCGTCCTTCCGTCCGCTCAGCCTTCTGCCCGGCGCCGCCCGTCGCGGCCTCCGCCTCGGCCTTGGCGGCCGACTCCCGCAGCCGCGTGGCCCGCGCCCCGCTCCGCAGCGATGCCACGTCGACGGCCGTGCTCTTCGACACGACGCGGACGAGTTCCCACCGCTTCAGCCGGCTGCGCGGCCGGCACTCGATGATTTCCACGAGATCACCCGGCTGCGACTCCTCCTGCTCGTCATGGACGTGGCAGACGGTGCGACGGTGGAGGATCCGCCCGTACTTCGGATGGCGCACGATCCGCGGAATCTCGACGCGACGAGTCTTGCTCGCGGCGGCGCTCGTGACCGTTCCTGTTTCGACTCGCTTCGGCATCTTCAATGCTTCCTGACGGGAGAATCTGGTGGGCTATTTGTCTTCTGTCTGTGGTTTCGGTCTGTGTCGTTGATCCGGCCGTGCGTCGCTGTCCGCGTGGGTGGCTTCGTTCGCTCGTGCCTGTTCGATCGCGTCAATTGCCGCTCTGGGTGCGCTTCTGGAACTGCCGTTTGCCGGGGGCGCGGCTCGTCTTCTCGGTCCGGATCTTGGACCGGCCGCTGGCCCGCCGCTTTTTGGCATGCTTCTCGTGCTGCGGGGAATGCTCGCCCTGGGCAGGCCCCTTGGTCTCGTCGGTCCGCAGCAGACCCCGCTCGGCGAGGATCGTCTGGCAGCGGGCGATCGTCCGCCGGTGGTTCCGCAGTTCCGACGGCGCGGCCAGCTTCTCGGTCTGCGCCTGCACCCGCAGCCGAAACAGCGACTCCGCCGCGTCCTTCCAGACGAGCCGGATCTGCTCCTCCGCCATGTCCCGCAATTCACGTGCCTTCGTCATCGGTTGATTCTTTCGTTCCTGCCGTGCTGTCTTGTCGGTCGAGCCCGCCGCGCTGTCGCGGGCTCACATCGCCCGCCGCCTCACGAACCTCACCCGCAGCGGCATCTTGTGGGCCAGCCGCGCCAGGCACACCCGGGCCGCGTCTTCGGTCACGCCGCCAATCTCATAGAGGATCATGCCCGGCTTGATCACCGCGGCCCAATACTCCGGCTCGCCCTTGCCCTTGCCCATGCGGGTCTCGAGCGGGATCGACGTGATTGACTTGTGAGGGAACACGCGCACGAACAGCCGCCCCTCGTTGCGGAGGTACTGCTGGGCCGCGATGCGACCGGCCTCGATCGTGGCAGCCGGCAGCCACCCCGGCTGCTCGGCCTGGAGGCCGAAGTCGCCGAAGACGACGCGGTTGCCGCGCGAGGCGTCACCTCTTATACGACCTCTTTGGCTTTTTCGGTGCTTGACCCTCTTGGGCATCAGCGCCATCGCCGCTCTC
>JBIJCD010000253.1:0-5633 GCA_044344895.1 Pirellulales bacterium
GCCGGTCGGCATCGATGACGACGCAGACGAACTTCCGGGAATGGGCGACCAGGCGGCGGTCGGCGAGCGGGCCCTGCGCGAGTTCCGCCGACCAGCGGCACCACCCCGCCCGGAAGATCACCAGCATCGGCCGATCCTCGGCAGCGGCCCGCCGGGCGCCGGCGTCGTAGCCCTCGACGTATTCGATGGCCGCGGTCGCCGGGTCCGTGGGCACGGCGGCCAGCCGCACGGCCCGTGGCTTCGTCCGCGCCACCACCTCGTCGTGCACCTCGAAGCCGTTGCCGGCGACGAGCGCCAGAGCGGCGACCGCCACCACGCCCGCGGCCGTGGCCCAGCGACCGACCCGACTGGAAGCAGACATTTGGCTGGCGTGGTTGACTCGGTGCATCGAAGCGGAACGCTCCGGATGAAAGGCGAGGGGGGGTCGCTCTGAACGAAAAAACACTGGTAGGGCACGCCTGACGAGGGCGCCAAGAGCGATCGGACGGCGGGCCACCGGGCGAACTGCAGGGCAGGCAAGCCACGCGGCCCGGGCAGCCTGGTGGGGCGTGGTTCGGAGGGAAAACCGTTGTTTCGGCGGCAAAAACTCGCTACCGTCCGGCCCCCTCCGGATACACGCCCGTGGCCAGCGCCCTTCCCACCGCCGCCCTCGGACCGCAGCCGCACGCGGCGCCGCTACCCCGACTGCTGCTCGTGTGGCTCGCGATGTCCGCCGCCGGCTGCCGGCTCATGCATCGGTCCGGGCCGGTGCCGCAGGACGTCGCCGACGCCCGCCGGCTGTGCAACGAGGGGCTCTCCGCGGTCGACCGCAAGGACCTGCTCCGGGCCGAAGGCCTGCTCGAGCAGGCCGTCAAGAACTGCCCCACTGATGTCGACGCTCGGCGGCACTACGCCGACGTGCTCTGGCAGCGCGGCGAGCGGATGGAGGCGGTGACGCAGATCGCCGAGGCGCTGCGGCTCTCGCCGGGCGACGTTGGCATCTGCATCGACGGCGGACGGATGTACCTCGAGCTCGGCCTGCTCGACGACGCCGACCGGCTGGCCCGAGAGGCGGTGCGGTCGTCCCCGCGGTCGGCTGATGGCTGGCGGCTCGTCGGTCAGGTCGCGCTGGCCCGCGGCCAGGCCGAGGCGGCCCTGGCCGACTTTCACCGCGCGCTGGCGATCGCGCCGGATGACCGCGACCTGCTGCTCGACACCGCGGAGATCTACCGCCGGCTCGACCGCCCGCAGCGCGCCCTGGCCACGCTGGCGGTTCTCGGCGAGAGCTACGGGCCGAACCAGACGCCGCCGCAGGTGCTGGCCCTGGAAGGCATGGCCCAGGAGGCGCTCGGCAGGCCCGCCGACGCGATCGAAAGCTACCGGCTCGCCACGGCGCGGGGACTCACCGCACCCGACATCGCGGCGCGGCTGGCGGCGCTCGAGCAAGATGCGGTCGCAAACCGACCGCAGGCCGCCGTGGCCGGCATGCCGGGCGACGCACTGCGGCAGTGAACCGGCCCCAGACGGATCAGACCCGCTCCTCGACCACGGGGTTGGTGAGGCTGCCGATCTTCTCGATCTCCACCGTCACGCTGTCGCCGGGCCTGAGATACACCGGCGGCTTGCGGGCGAAGCCGACGCCGTGCGGCGTGCCGGTGAGAATCACCGTGCCGGGCCGCAACAGCATGCTGGCCGACATGAACTCGATGATCGCCGGCACGTCGAAGATCATGTCGTTCGTATTCCAGTCCTGCATCACCTGGCCGTTGAGGATGGTGCGGATCGAGAGCTGGTTGGGATCCGGGATCTCGTCGGTGGTGACGATGCTCGGCCCCAGCGGGCAGAACGTGGCGAACGACTTGCCGCGGCACCACTGGCCGCCGCCGCCGTTCCGCTGCCAGTCGCGGGCGCTGACGTCGTTGCCGCAGGTGTAGCCGAGCACGTGCTTGAGCGCGTCGGCCCGGCCGACGTTGTGGCAGGCCTTGCCGATCACGATGGCCAACTCGCACTCGTAGTCGACCTCGTCGCTCCGCAGCTTCCGCGGGAGCACGATCGGATCGCCGGGGTTCTGCACGGCGCCCGAGTTCTTGAGGAACAGCACGGGGTGGGCGGGGGTCGCCGCGCCGCTCTCGGCGGCGTGAGCCTTGTAGTTGAGGCCGATGCAGAGGATGTCGCGGGGCTCGAGCGGCGCGAGCAGCTTGTCGACCTGCGCGGCGGCGCCGGTGTCGCGGAGGGGGCCGAAAAGGTCGCCGTCCAAGAGCGTGACGCGGCCGTCGGCGTGGAGGCTGCCCAGGCGGACGGCACCGGCGGACTCGAAGCGGACGATCTTCATGGGTCTCTCCGTACAAACAGGTCGGTAATCCGAGTCAGTGCCGGCAGACGGGCTGGGGCCGACCTGTCGATGATGTTCTTGATTTTCGCACTCGCATCAAGGCCATAAGAGCCATGATCGCACGGCAGCCCGCTCGGCTGAATGCTGCCGCTGCAGCCTCGTCGGCCACGGGATCGGCGGTCGGATTGTCGCTCGCAAACGACCTGCGCCATCGCACCCGCCGGCTCAGCATTGACAAAATGCAGCATGGCTGTGCAATAATATAGACTCTGGCAGCAGGCTGCAGGCACCTGCTCCGGCGACGGCTTTGGTGGCCGGTGATCAGTTCCATCCGGTGAGGGCGATGGGATCGCAATCGCGTTCGCAGCATCCTCTGCCGCGGGATCGCCGGGGATCGCATCCCTGCTGCATCGTGTCGCCCGTCGTCACGACGATGAGCGCGGTCGTCTGGCTGTCGCTCCCTCTGGCGATGCCCTACCGAGTCGCAATGCCCGCGGGTGGCGACGGCGTTGAGTTCTTCGAGTCGCGGATCCGGCCAGTTCTCGTCGAGCACTGTCACGAATGCCACGCCGGCGATGCGGCGGAAGGAGGCCTGCGGCTCGACTCCCGCGCGGGGTTCGAGGCGGGCGGCACGAGCGGCAGACTCATCGACGACAAGCAGCCCGCCGCCAGCCTGCTTCTGAGGTTGATCCGCCACGAGATCAAAGATCGGGAGATGCCGCAGGGGGCCGACAAACTGCCCGACGCGGTGATCGGAGATTTCGAGCGTTGGATCGCGAGCGGCCTGCCCGGCCTGCCCGCCGCACCACCGACGCCGCAAGAGACGAGTGCGGAAGCATGGGCGGCAAAGCTTGCCGCGCGGCGGACGCACTGGGCCTGGCAGCCGGTCGCCACGGTGCCCATTCCGGAGGTGCCGCTCCCGCCCGACTCGCCGCATCGGGCGTGGCTCGCCCAGCCCATCGATCGCTTCCTGCTCCACAAGATGATCGACCACGGGCTCGCGCCCGCGTCGCCAGCCGACCGGCAGACGCTGATCCGTCGACTGAAGATCGCACTCCTGGGTCTACCGCCGACGCCCGAGGAGGTCGCGGCGTTCGTGAACGACCCGAACCCCGCTGCCGTTTCCACGCTCGTGGACAAGCTGCTTCGCGATCCGGCGTTCGGTGAGCATTGGGCCGAATACTGGCTCGACCTGATGCGGTTCGGCGAGACCGGCGGCTATGTCCGCGATTATCCGATCCCCGAAGCGTGGCGGTATCGCGATTACGTCATCCGGGCGCTCAACGCCGACGTGCCATACGATCGCTTCATCGCCGAGCACATCGCCGGGGATCTGCTGCCGGCACGGCACAATCCCGTGCTCAGGATCAACGAGGCTGTCATCGGCACCGGCAGCCTGCGCGTGATGGAGGTCTCGTCCACTGCCACCGACGTCGCGCTCGAAGAGGCGCAGATGATCGAGAACCAGATCGACACGCTGGGCAAGGCGTTTCAGGGACTTACGATCGCTTGCGCCCGCTGCCACGACCACAAGTTCGACGCCATCTCCACTCGGGATTACTACGGTCTCTTCGGGATCCTGGCCAGTTCGCGGCAGACGCAGGGAATCATCGACGACGAGGCGGTAAGGCGGTCGGGTGTCGCCCGGCTCGCGCGGCTCAAGCAGGAGATCACGTCGGCCCTCGCCGACCAGTGGGCCGACGACATCGCGCACGCGTCGGCAGCGCTCGCCAGCCAGTTCGACGGCGATCCGGTCGTGAACGCAGTGGGCCCTGCAGGCCGCGCACAGGCCCGGATCGCGGCGCTGCTGGGCCGCCCACAGGTCCCGCCGGAGGACATGCTCCATCCGCTGTGGAAGGCGCGGGCCGCAGCCGCCGGCGGCGACGTGACGTTCGCTGCGGCATTCGCCGCCACGGCGACGGCGTTGCGCGCCGAGGCGGCGGCCCGGGCGCGACGCAACGCGACGGCATTCCGCACGCTCGCCGACTTTTCTGGGTCGCCCGCCGGCTGGCATACCAGCGGCGTGCTGCCAGACACGCTCCATGCGGTCTCCGGCGACGTGGCGCTGGCTGCCTCCGGCAACGCGGTGGTTGAGCGGTTTGTTCCACCCGGCCTCTGCTGCGACCGGCTCTCGCGGAAGCACGGAGCGATCGTCCGCTCCGCCGACTTTCCGCTCGACACGAAGTTCATCAGCCTCCGCGGCGCCGGCGGCGACGCCGCCCAGGTGCGGCTCATCCAGCACAATTTCCAGCAGATGGAGAACATCGCCCACGCCGCCAAGGTGCGGCATTTCGACGCGAGGTTTCCGGCCTGGTTGACCGTGCCGGTCGGCCATCAGGCCACCTGGCAGGGCGGCCGGTCGTACCTCGAAATCCTCACCAAGGACGACGTGGCCCACTTCCGCCGGTCCGAAGGGGACGGCCGGTTCTTCAACATCGTCAAGTCGGACCGCACGGGCCGCTCCTGGTTCGCCGTCGATCGCATCGTCGCCCATGACGGGCCACAGCCGCCCGAGGACGAACTGCGGCTGCCGCTCCTGCTCCTGGAACAGAGCCTCGTCGATGACAGCCCAGTCGCGGACGGTGCGGCCGCGCCGCCGGCGATCGCGGCGCGGTGGGCTCGCGTGTGCACCGACGCGGTCGACGCCTTGCGACATGGGCGTGCCACGACCCTGCAGGCCGACCTGCTCAACTGGCTGCTCGCGAGCGGCATCCTGCGGAACTCGACGACGGACCTGGGCGACTGGATACCCCTCCTCGTCAACGAGTACAGGCAGGTCGAGGAGGGCCTCCCGACGTTCCGCCGGGCGGCCGCAGTGGCCGCCGAGGGCCCGGGCTTCGACGCCGCGGTGCAGCGGCGCGGGCAGCCGTCACAGCCCGGCGAGACCGTGCCACGCCGCTATCTCGAGGTGCTCGACCGCGACGCCGGTCGCTCCCAGGCCATGCCGGCACGGCTGTTCCTCGCGTCGCGGATCGCTGCCGCCGACAACCCGCTCACCTCCCGGGTGCTCGTCAACCGGGTCTGGAGCTGGCTCTTCGGCCGCGGCATCGTCGCCACGGTCGACAATTTCGGCGCCACCGGCGAAGCCCCGAGCCACCCCGAACTGCTCGACCACTTGGCCGCCCGGTTCGTCGCCGAGGGCTGGTCGTTGAAAGAGCTGATTCGTGAGATCGTCGGCACGCAGGCCTATCAGAGCGAGAGCGTGCCCCCGCCCGGCGCAATCGAGGCCGATCCGGCGAACCGCCTGCTGACCCACATGCCGTTGCAACGCCTAAGGGCCGAGACCGTGCGGGACTGCCTGCTGTTTGTGTCAGGCCAACTC
>JBIJCD010000316.1:0-4613 GCA_044344895.1 Pirellulales bacterium
GAGGGCTACACGGGCCCGACCGACCGCGGCAACGGCGGCGGCCCGGCGAACCGCCGCCGCGGCGTCTACCAGTACCGCAAACGCGAGGCGCAGGACCACATGATGGTGATGTTCGACGCGCCCGAGGCCGCTCGCACGGCGGGCGGACGGGAGGCGACGAACGTGCCGGGACAGTCGCTGCTGCTGCTCAACAATGCGTTCGTGCACGCGCAGGCGAAGGCGTGGGCCGAACGAACGATCGCCTCGTCTCAGGGCATGTCGCTCGATCGCCGGCTCTCCCGGCTGTTCTGCGAGGCCCTCGGCCGTGAGCCCACGCCAGAGGAGATCGACACCTTGATGGCATTTCTCGAGAGCCAAGCCGATGCCTACAAGCTCGAAGATGCATCGCTGGCGAGCGATCCGCGGCTCTGGGCCGACATCTGCCACGTGCTCTTCAATGCGAAGGAGTTTTTGTATGTCCGCTGATACGCACCAGCGCTTGCTTGAGCGCCGCCGCTTCCTCGAACGGAGCTCGCTCGGGTTTGGCTGGCTGGCCTTCAACGGGCTGTTGGCCGACAGGAGCTTCGCCACGGATGTGAGCCTCGTCTCGCCGCGGACCGCCGCGAAAGCGGAGCGGGTGGTCTGGTTCTTCATGGACGGCGGCCTCTCGCACATCGACAGTTTCGACCACAAGCCGCAGCTTGTCGTCGAGAACGGTCAGCCGCTGAAGCTGCCCGGCAAGAAGGAGGACATCACTGGCCGCACCACCCCGAACATCATGCAGAGCCCGTGGAAGTTCCGGCCACACGGCACGTGCGGCAAGATGATCAGCGACCTCTTTCCGCACATCGGCGGCCGCGCCGACGACATCGCCTTTCTGCACGCGGTCACGGGCCCTTCTCCCGACCATGAGAGTGCCATCGGCTTCCTGCACTCGGGCTCGCTTCTGCAGGGGTTTCCCAGCGTCGGGGCCTGGACCAACTACGGCCTCGGCAGCGACGCCGCCAACCTGCCGGGCTTCGTGGTGATGGGCTCGCGGAAGCGGCAGTGCCGCACCAACGGCTTCCTGCCGCCGTCGTTCCAGGCGTCGCAGTTCTTCGGCAGCGGTGCGGAGCCGCTTCCCGACCTCGCGCCCCGCGAGGCCGCCCGGCAGCTGCAGGACAACAAGCTGCGTGCCGTCCGCCAGCTCGACCGGTTTTTCCTCGGTGCCACGCACGAGGATCGCATCATCGAGACGGCCATCGCCAACCACGCGAAGGCCCACGCCATGCAGGATTCGGTGCCGCAGGCGACCGATCTCGCTGGAGAGTCGGCGGCCACGCTCGCCGCCTACGGCATTGGCGGCGGTGATACGCAGATGGAGGCCTTCGGTCGCCATTGCCTCACGGCCCGGCGGCTCCTCGAACGCGGCGTCCGGTTCATCGAGATCGTGAAGGACGGCTGGGACCAGCACGGGAACCTGGAGAAGGACCATGCCCGGCACGCACTCACCGTCGACCAGCCGATCGGCGCCCTGCTCGCCGACCTCAAGGCCCGCGGAATGCTCGATTCCACGCTCGTGGTCTTCGCCACGGAGTTCGGCCGCACGCCCAACACCGAGGCCGGCGCCGCGCCGGGTCGCGACCATCATCCCTGGGGTTTCACCATATGGCTGGCCGGCGGCGGGGCGAAGGGAGGCACAAGCCACGGCATGCTCGACGACTACGGCTACTTTCCCGTCGAGGGGGCCGTCGACATCCACGACATCCACGCCACGGTGCTCCACCTCATGGGCATCGACCACAAGCAGCTCACGTACCGTCATTCCGGCCGCGACTTCCGACTCACCGACGTCCATGGCAGGGTCATCGCTCCGATCGTCGGCTGACGCGGCGTCCAACCACTGTACCTTTCCCCGCTGTTCGAGTCTTGGATTCACCGCCTATGAAACGCTCCCGCCGTCGCTCCACGTCCGCCGTTCGGTCGTCTGTCAAGCCATCCATACCCTCGGCCGGCCAGCCCGTCGTCGTCCGTGACTCGGGCCATCAGACGCCCGCCCTCGACCGCGCGCTGGCCGTGCTGGAGTTCATCAGCGCCCACCCGGAGGGCGTGACGCGGCAGGAGATCAAGGACGGCCTGGGCGTCACGGCGAACCTTGTCTTCCGTCTCACGCGGGCGCTGCTCGCCCACGGCTACGTTGAGCTGCAGGAGCCGGGCCGCCGGCTCGTGCTCACCCGCCGAATGTTGGCGATGTCGCAGCCCAGGCGCGACGAGCGCAGCCTCGTGCAATTGGCGTACGAGCCGATGCGCTGGCTGCGCGATGCCACCGGCGAGTCGGCCCACGTCGGCGTCCGCGCCGGGTTCAACTGCCTCGTGCTCGACCGCGTCATCGGCACGCAGCCCTTCAAGTGCTACGTCGAGGCGGGCACGATGGGACCGCTCCACGCCGCGGCCCCGGGCAAGGTAATGCTCGCCTGGCTGCCCCCGCAGGAACTCGACGCGTTGCTTGCCGACTATCCCTTCCGGGCAGTGACGGCTGCCACGATCACCTCCCGCCGGGCCTTCGTCGACCACCTGCAGATCGTGAGGCAGCGAGGCTACGCGATCGATCTCGGCGAGACGATGAACGGGCTCCACTGCCTCGGCGCCCCGATCCTCGACGCCAACGACCGGCCGTTCGCCTCGCTTTGGATCACCGCGATCGCGCCCCGCCTCACCGAGGCCGACGGCGCAAGGCTCGCGCCGGCCGTGATCCGCGCCGCGTCCATGGTGACGGAGGTCTTGCGGTGAGCCGCAGCGTGGCCTGGCAACGCGTGCTGGTGGTGGCCGCGGCAGTCGCCCTGTGCCCGGCCCGCACGATTCCGGGCCAAGCCGCCGAGCGACCCGCCGGCCCGCCGACCGAGCCGGGCCGGCCGGTGGTCGCCGTTTCGAGCGTGCTGCCGTTGCTCGAATCCTCCTGTCTCGACTGCCACGACGCCGACACCGCCGAGGGGAGGCTCGTGATCCCCGCCCTCGGCACCGACCTCTCCGATCCACGCGTCCGCGAGGCATTTGCCCTCATGCATGACCGGGTGGCGAAGGGACAGATGCCGCCCGATGCAAGCGACCTGCCAGCTGACCAACGGGCCGCCCTGGTTGCCGCCCTCGCGGCGGTCGTCGAGCCGGCCGATCGGGCCGACGTCCTGGCCAACGGCCGCGTGCCGCTCCGCCGGCTCAATCGCCACGAGTACGAACAGACGCTCCGCGACATCCTGCTGCTGCCGGATCTCGACGTCGGCGACCGGCTGCCTGAGGACCGCACCCGGGACGGCTTCAACAAGTCGGCAGAGGGGCTCGACGTCTCGCGGATCCAGCTCGAGGCCGCCCTCGACGCCGCCGACGCCGCCCTCGCGGCGGCGATCGCGGCCGGCCCGCAGCCGCAGCCCCCGGACGTGTTCCGCGCCGTGTCGACGAACCTCTTCGGCGGCACGGCCTTCGGCGAGCCGCGGGCCATGTTCTTCGCCAAGGACTCGCAAAAAGTCGACAAGCCCGAGGCCGACGATCCCGACGTCGAGTGTGCGATCTTCCGCTCAGCCTACTGGCCCTACCACGGCTATCCGCGGGGCTTCGTGGCGAAGCGGAGCGGCCGCTACCGCGTGCGGTTCCATGCCCGCGCCGTCCACCAGCTGGAAGACTTCACGCTGGTGCCGGCCCCACGGCCGGTGCCGATGACGTTCCGGGCCCGCGCCCCCTCTGGCCCCGACGTGTCCGGCGACGTCAAGGCGGTCGGCGGGCTGTTCGACATCACCGCCGCAGGCGACGACTACGAGACGACCGTGCTGCTGAAGAAGGGACAGACGATCGAATACAGCCTGCTCGGCCTGGCGGTGCCGCTGGCGCGGAACGTCGACGGCGGCCCGCCGACCTATCGGTTTCCGCCGCTGCCGCCCGGCGGCCATCCCGGCATCGCTTTCACGTCGCTGGAGATCACCGGTCCGCTCCCTCCCGAGACCTGGCCGCCGGAGTCGCATCAGGTGCTGTTCGGCGACCTGCCATTCCGCGCCGCCCCGGCCGGGGTGTTTCCCGCGGTTGAGGTGCTCGCGAGCGACCCCGAGGCCGACGCGCGGCGACTCTTTCGCCGGTTCGCGCGGACGGCGCTCGCCCGGCCGCTGCCCGAGGAAGCACTCACGGCCTACGAAGATCTCATCCTCACCAGGATCCGCGATGGCGGCGGCTTCACGCAGTCGCTTCTGGCCGGCTACCGGGCGCTCCTGTGTTCGCCCGAGTTTCTCTACCTCGACGACCCCCGCGGCCCCGCTGATCTCGTGCCACTGGCCCAGCGGCTCTCCTATTTTCTCTGGGACACCCGGCCCGATCCCGGCCTGCTCGCCAAGGCCACGCTCGGCGACCTCGGCCGCCCCGAGGTGCTGCACGGCGAGGTCGACCGGCTCGTCGACGATCCCCGGTTCGCCAGGTTCATCGCCAACTTCACCGACTACTGGCTCGACCTGAGAAACCTGCGCCGCGACGAGCCCGACATCCGCCTCTATCCCGAATACCGGTTCGACGACTATCTCGTCGAGAGCATGGGGATGGAGACCCGCGCGTTCGTGACGGCGCTGGTCCGCGAGAACATGCCGGCGACGGCGATCGTCGATGGCGGGTTTCTGTTCGCC
>JBIJCD010000090.1:0-10227 GCA_044344895.1 Pirellulales bacterium
TGCGTGGAGGGCTCCGGCTCCTCGTCGCGGGCGAGCACCGGCAGGATGATCGTCTCCTCCGCGCCGGTGCCCCAGGCGTGGCCGGTGTTGAGCGACGTGCTCATGTAGACCACGGTATCGATCCTTCCCATGGCGTCGCGGGCGTAGGCGGCATCGGGGCTCGCGCCGTAGAGGTTGCCGCCGAGGCAGAAGGCCAGCCGCATCTTCCCGGCTTCAGCGGCGTCGAGGCACTCGAGCGTGTCGTAGCCCTTGCTCGTGGGCAGCGTCACGTGAAAGTGGCTCTCCAGCCGGTCGAAGATCGCTTTCTTGAGCGTGGGCGTGACGCCGACGGTGCCCATGCCCTGGATGTTGGAATGGCCGCGGATCGGCTGCAGGCCCGCGCCCGGCCGTCCGACCATCCGCCGCATGAGGGCCAGGGCGGCGATCGCCTGCACCGTGGCGGCGCCGTGGAGGTGGTGGGTGATCCCCATCGTCCAGGCGAAAATGGCCCGCTTCGAGGCCGCGTATTGGGCCGTGATGTCGGCAATCGCCTCCCGCGAAACGCCCGATTTCTCCACGATCTCCTCCCAGGAGAGGGCGTCGAGCCGGGCGGCCAGCTCGGGCCAGCCGGT
Source organism: Pirellulales bacterium (assembly GCA_044344895.1). Taxonomy (GTDB): domain Bacteria; phylum Planctomycetota; class Planctomycetia; order Pirellulales; family UBA1268; genus CAMCQY01. The sequence continues at coordinate 612 of JBIJCD010000090.1, forward strand.
GGCGTGCCGCAGTAGGAATTCCTCGTCGATCACCGGCTCGCCGTCGGCCTGCGGCTTCCCGCCTGCCGCGGCGTGCAACTCCTTGAGGCGTTTCATCATGCCGTAGATGAGCGCCAGGTCGCCGCCCACGTGGGGCTGCACGTAGGTGCTGGCGATCTCCGCCCCGAAGAGGAGCGCCCAGGCGTCGCTCGGCACGGAGAAGTTGACCAGCCCCGTCTCGACGATCGGGTTGATGACGACCACCTTCCCGCCGCGGCGGCGGACCATCATCAGCGTCCGCATCATCCGCGGGTGGTTGCTGGCCGGATTGCCGCCGATCAGGAAGACCATGTCGGCCTGCTCCATGTCGTCGAGCTTCACCGTGCCGGCGCTGGTGCCGATCACGCTGGAGAGGCCGACGCCGCTGGCCTGGTGGCAGTAGTAGCTGCAGTTGTTGACGTGGTTGGTGCCGTAGAGCCGGGCGAAGAGCTGCAGCAGGAAGCCGGCCTCGTTGCTCGACCGGCCGCTGAAGTAGAAGAAGGTCTCCTCGGGCCGCGTGGCCCGCAGCTTCCGGGCGATCCGCTCCATGGCGTCGGCCCAATCGATCGGCCGGTAGTGCTGCGATCCCTTCTCGAGCACCACCGGCTGCACGAGCCGGCCGGAATGCTCCATCTGGTGCGGCGTGAAGGCCCGCAGCTGGGCGATGGAATAGGTCTCGAAGAACGTCGGCTTCACCGCCCCCTGCATGTCGGCGACCATGGCCTGAAACGACTTCTTGCACACCTCGGGGAAGTGGCCGGCCTCGTTGACCATGCCGCCCGACTGCCCGCCCATCCCCAGGGCGCAGGTCTTGCAGGCGTTCTTCGATCGCATCGCCTTCCAGAACTTCCAGAGGCCGCCCGCCTCGTGGGCCTTCTTGAAGGTGTAGAGCACCGCGCGCCAGCCGCCGCCGGTTTTGACCCTGCCCATCGATGTGGCCGCCGATATCGTGTGGAGGTGAGTCGGCCGGAACCAGCCATCCGCGGCTCGTCCGTCGGCCGTCCAAATGTACCTTGTTGCCGGGGTGCGGGGCGATGCCTGCCGCCCCTCACAGCCACGGAGGTGCCGCCGGGAACGGTGCGAGTTTCCTCGCTGTGGCCGCGGCGGCCACACGCTCGGAATCCTCGCACCGATTCCCGGCTCCCCGGGCGGCACGCGGACGTGGTCCATTCGTCGCAGAGTTCTGAAATCGCCCGCCCGCCAGGGCGGGCGGCCTTACCCCAGGCTCACCGTCACGGTCTTCGTCTCGAGGTAGGGATCGAGCCCCCGCTCGCCGAGCTCGCGGCCGAAGCCCGACTGCTTGAAGCCGCCGAACGGCGCGGCGGCGTCGAAGACGTCGTAGCAGTTGACCCACACGGTGCCCGCTCGGAGCCGGCGGGCCACGTCGTGAGCCTTCGTGACGTCGCGGGTCCACACGGCGGCGGCCAGGCCGAACGTGGTGGCGTTGGCCCGGCGGACGAGCTCGTCGATGTCGGAGAACCGCAGCACCGAGAGCACCGGGCCGAAGATCTCCTCGCGGGCGATGGCCATCTCGTCCTTGACGTTCGTGAAGACGGTGGGCTCGATGAAGAAGCCCTTCGTGCCCACCCGCCTGCCGCCGGTGGCACAGGTGGCCCCCTCCCGCTTGCCCGACTCGATGTAGCCCATGATCTTGTCGAACTGCGTCTTGTCGACCTGCGGACCCTGCTCGGTGGCTGGGTCGAACGGATCGCCCACCTTCCGCGCACGGCTCATGGCCACCACCCGCTCGACGAACCGGTCGTGGATCGAGTCCTCCACGAAGAGCCGCGAGCCGGCGCAGCAGCACTGCCCCTGATTCAAGTAGATGCCCACGTGGGCGCCGACCGCCGCGGCGTCGAGATCCGCATCGGCGAACACGATGTTGGGGCTCTTGCCACCGAGTTCGAAGGTCAGCCGCTTCAGCGAGTCGGCGGCCTGCCGCATGATGATCTGGCCGGTCTCGCCGGAGCCGGTGAAGGCCACCTTGTCGATGCCAGGGTGCTTCACGATCGCCGCCCCCGCGGTGGGGCCAAAGCCGGTCACCACGTTGATCACGCCGTCGGGGATGCCCGCCTTCTGGGCCAGCCGCGCCAGCCGCAGGCAGGTGAGCGGCGTCTGCTCCGCGGGCTTCATGACGATCGTGCAGCCGGCAGCCAGCGCCGGCCCCCACTTCCACGACACCATCGAGATCGGGAAGTTCCAGGGGATGATCTGGCCGGCCACGCCCACCGGCTCCCGCCGCGTGTAGCAGAGATAGTTGCCGTTGATGGGGATCGTCTGGCCGTGGAGCTTGTCGGCCCAGCCGGCGTAGTAGCGGAGGACGTCGAGCGCCAGCGGGATGTCGCCGGTCTTCGCGTCGGAGACGGGCTTGCCATTGTCGAGGGATTCGAGCGCGGCGAGCTCGTCGATCTCCGCCTCGATCAGGTCGCAGAGCTTGTGCATCAGCCGGCCGCGATCACGGGCGTTCATCCGCGGCCATGGCCCGTCGTCGAACGCCTTTCGCGCCGCCTTGACCGCGGCATCGACGTCGGCGGCGTCGCCTTCCGCGACCTGGGCGATCACCTCCTCGGTGGCCGGGTCGATGGTCGCGAACGTCTTGCCGCTGGCGGCGGGACGCCACTGGCCGTCGATGAAGAGCTGCGTCTGACGGATCTGGGGACGGCTCGGGGCCTTCGCGGGCGCGGTCGTGGCCATGGCTGGGGGCTCCTGGGGAGTGGCGTGAACGGGGGCGGGAACGCGAACCGTGCCGACGCCCCCCTTCCCTGCGAGCGGGCGGCCGCCGCGGTGGCGGGACGGCCGGCGGCATCCCCCGGTCCGCCGGTTTGCACGGTCGATCGTAACGGCGTTAGGATCAATCGGGCAAGAAGTGCGAGGCGGCGCGGCGTGCGTCGCCACACCCGACACACGAGCGGCTTTCGCAGGACGCGGTGGTCGCGGGCCGGTGAAGCCAGAGGAGCATTCAGCGATGGCAATGGTTGCAGCGTGGATGAGGACGGTGATGGCGATCGGTGCGGTCGTGGCGGCCGCCGTCGTGGCGGGCGTGGCCTCGGCCGAGATGACCAGCGGTCACCAGGTGGGCGAGTCGGTGGGGGCGATGACGGTGACCAAGGTCGCCGGCAACCCGCTCGACGGTATCCAGGACGGCCAATCTCTCTGCTACCGCTGCCGGATGGGCTCGCGGCCGGTGGTGATGGTGTTCGCCCGAACTGCCGACCAGAAGCTCGCCAAGCTGCTCAAGAAGATCGAGGAGGAGATCGAGGAGCACCAGGATGCGAAGCTCACGAGCTTCGTAAACATGCTGGGCACCGATCCGGCCTCGCTCAAGAACGACGCGGCCGAGTTCGTGAAGGCCAACGGCCTCGAGCGGATCGCCTTCGTGGTGCCGGAAGAGCCGGCGAACGGCCCGGCCGACTACAAGATCGCCCCCGACGCCGATCTGACGATCGTCTGCTTCAAGGGGGGCAAGGTGAAGGCGAACCACGCTCTGGCGAAGGGGCAGCTCTCCGACGAGAAGATCGACGCGATCGTCGAGTCGGCCTGCCAGATGCTCGACTAGCACGCCATCGCCGCAGCAGATGCAGCGAGAGATTCGGGCGGCCCGGGGCGATCCCCGGGCCGCCTTTTTTGCAGGCATGACCGCGTGAGCTGTTTCATGCGGCGGCCCGGCTGCCGCGCGTCGGAAGCAAGGCCCGCTCTCGTGCCGTGCGCACCGGCATTGAATTTGCCGTGCCTTAGCCGCCCCGGCTGACGGGGCGAGCACGACGCGGTATAGTTGCCTCGACGCTCGGTCGGGTCGTGCATGCGGCCGGTCCGGGTCGTGGCGGCGTAGCTCAGTTGGTTAGAGCACCGGCTTCATAAGCCGGGTGTCGCCGGTTCAAGTCCGGCCGCCGCTACTCTCCCCTTGTGCACGGGACGGACCATCGCCGTTCCGCGGCTGGTGCGGCGGCTCCGACCGCCTTCCCAGCGCGGTACGATGCCGCGGATTCGCGAGCATCCGGCACCCTGCGGGACGATGGGACGATCGATGGCTGAGCCCGACTCCTCGGTCAGCTTCGGAATCGACACCGGGAGCAAGGACACGCTCGGGCTCGCCGCCGCCTGCCGCGGCACGTGGGACATCGTGGTCGTGGGGGCCGGGTTGTCGGGCTGCATCGCCGCCCGGCAGGCTGCCCGGCTCGGCAGCCGTGTCCTCCTGGTGGAGAAGGCGTCGCTGCCGCGGCGAAAAGTCTGCGGATGCTTCCTGAATGCGAACGCGCTGGCGAGCCTCGAGCAGTTGGGGCTCGTCCACCTGCTCGAGGCCGGCCGCGCCCCCGCCGTCAACGGCGTGTTCGTCGCCGCGGGCGGACGGCAGGCCTACCTTCCGCTCCCGACCGGTGCGGCCCTGTCTCGCTCCTGGCTGGACGAGCACCTGGCCCGCGAGGCGACGGCCGCGGGGACGACCCTGCTGACGCGGACGGAAGCCCACCTGGCCGCCGTGGACGGAGACGGCTGCACGCTGCGGCTCCTGCGCGGCGCCGAGGAGGGCGAGGTCCGTGCGCGGATCGTGGTCGCCGCAGACGGGCTGGCCGGCAGGCTGGCGCGGGAGACGCCCGGCTGCACGCAGTTCGTCGATTCCCGCTCGCGCATCGGTGTGTCAGCGGCGACGGCGCGGGTGCCCCAGGGCTACCGGCCGGGCACGATCCAGATGGTGGTGGGCCGCGAGGGCTACGTCGGCAGCCTGCAGGTGGAGGATGGCCGCGTGGAGATCGCCGCGGCGCTCGATCCGCTGGCGATGAAACGCTGGGGACCGGGAGAGACGGTGCGGCGGGTCCTGGAGCGGTCGCCCTTGCCGGGATTCGACGGACTGGGCGAGCTCACCTGGCAGGGCACGCCGCCGCTGTCGTGCCGCACCTCCCCGCCAGCGGGGCCACGGATGTTCTTCGTGGGCGACGCCGCCGGCTACATCGAACCCTTCACGGGTGAGGGCATGGCCTGGGCCATCGCGTCGGGCGCCGCCGTCGCCGCCACGGCACACCGGGCCGCCAGCCGTTATTCGTCGGACCTGCCGCAACACTGGATCGCCCAGCGTGACCGGCTGCTGCGCGGGAGGATGAGGTTGTGCCAATTGGTGACACAGGGCCTGCGCTACCAGCGACTGACGGAAGTGAGCGTGACCGTGCTTGGACAGTTCCCCTTTCTGGCCGCGCCCGTGATCCACTGGCTCAATCGCCCGCGGCCCATCCCCGTCGGGTTGCCCTCCTAGCCGCCCGCACCGTCATCCGAACGCCATGCCCCAGCTGCCTTCCGGCCAGACCGACTTCCTGCGGACTCCCGATGCCAAGAGGGAGTACAACGAGATCTTGTTCGCCGAGGTCGCCCGCCGGTACGACCTGGTGACCAGGGCGCTCTCGCTCGGCCGCGACCAGGCCTGGAAGCGGGCGCTTGTCGACTCGCTTCCCGCAGGGCCTCGAGCGCCGGCAGGATCAGCGCCGGTGTGCGTCGATCTCGCCTGCGGCACGGGCGACGTGACGTTCGCCCTCGCCCGCCGCTACCCGCAGGGGACGGTATGCGGCGTCGACCTCACTCCGGAAATGCTCGCGATCGCCCGCGAGAGAAATCGTTGTGCCAACGTCCGGCTCGAGCTGGGCGACATGCATCGGCTGCCGTTCCCCTCGGCCAGCGTCGACATCGTCACGGGAAGCTACGCGCTGCGAAACGCCCCCAGCCTCGGAGTGGCGCTCGCGGAGGTGCGACGCGTGCTGCGGCCCGGGGGAACCGCGGCCTTCCTCGATTTTTCCAAGTCGCCGCACTGGCTGTGGCAGCGGCTCGCGTACCGGGTGCTCTACGTCTGGGGCGCGTTCTGGGGGCTGGTGCTGCATCGCCAGCCGGCCGTGTACGCCTACATTGCCACGTCGCTCTGGCATTTTCCGGACCGCGCCGCGCTACGACAGGAGCTGATCCGCGCCGGGCTCGAGGAGGTCTTCAGCCGGCGGTTCTATCTCGGCACGCTGGAGATGATCACCGTCATCAGGCCACCCGACGCCCGGGAGCCCGACCGCCATGACTGACTTTTCCCGGCGCGCCGCGGATCTCGAGCTGATGGACCACCCCGATTCGTCGGTGCAGCTGCTCGGCAACACGCTGCGGCAGTTCCGCTGGATCAACCGGGCGCTCACGCCCTGCCACCGGCTGCTGCGCCGCCACGTGCTGCGCCGGATGCGCGCCGACCGCGACCGGGCGTGGACGATGCTCGACATCGGTTCCGGCGGCTGCGATCTGCCGATCTGGCTGGTCGAGCGGTGCCGGCGGGAGAGGATCTCCCTGGCCATCACCTGCCTCGACCACGACGCCCGCGTGGTCGAGTTCGCCCGGCCGCGGCTGGCGGACTATCCAGAGATCGCGCTGGTGCACGGCGACGCCCTCTGCCTCGCGGAGACCGCGCCGGGCAGCTGGGACTTCATCTTTTCCAACCACTTCCTCCATCATCTCAGCACTCCCGAAGTCAGCGACTGCCTGCGGCAGGTGGTCCGCGCCTGCCGGGAGCAGCTCATCATGAGCGACCTGGTGCGCAGCCGCCTCTCCTACTGCACCTACACCGCGGTCGCGATGCTGCTGCTGCGGAACAGCTTTGCATTCGATGACGGCCGGTTGTCGATCCGCAGGAGCCTGACGAAAGGGGAGGCGCTGCGGCTGGTGGCGGACGATCCGGTGCTCAGATCACTGCGGGTGCGGACCATCTTCCCCGGCCACCTGGTCTTCCTCTGAGCATGCCTGCTCGCTGGTTGACGCTGCTGCTCGTGGTCGCCGTCGCTTCCGCCTGCCCTGCCGGGGAGCTCTCGGTCGCGGCTTCTGCGTCGATCCAGACGGCGATCGATGCGTGCCATCACCGTTGCAACTCGCCACCGACGGCCGGAGCGCGGGGCTGCCAGGAATCGAGCGTGGCGGCGACGGCCTCGCCGACCTTGGCGGGCTCCCACTCCTCGACTGCGGACTCCGCGTGCAGAAGGGCTGCAAACGCGAGCCGCAAGACCTTGCCCTTCGCGAGAGTGAACGGCTCCGACGGTTCGCCGTCGACGGGCCGGCGGGGCGGCCCCGTGGGGTTCAGTGCTAAAAACCCGTAGTCGCGGGAATGGGCCCATACGGCCCGCGGGTTGTCTCGAGCCGCGGCGAGCAGCATCCCGGCACGCCTGCCATCGATCGTGCCGCTGTAATCCCACCAGCGGCCGACGCGGCCCCAGGTGCCGGCCTCGTTCGTCCCGCCGTGGCTCGCGGCAATCGTGCCCGTACCGTTCTTGACGGTCAGGGCAGTGGCGATGCGGATCCCGAGCCCCATCTCATGCTGCGGTCCGAACACGAGCGGGCCGCGGTCCGACCACAGGGTCGTCGCGATCAAGATCACGGTGCCGGCCACGCCGGGCTCGAGCCCGGCGCCCGAGACCACGCAGAACTCGCTGACGCCGCGGCACACCTCTTCTCCAGTCGGCGCGAGATAGCGATCTTCCACTGCAAACCAGGCTCGCTCCGCATCGGCTTCAGGTTCGGCCACGAACCGCACGTGCTCGATACGGCCTTTGTTTCGCCAGAAGTCGACGCCGTTCAGATCGCCGAACGCGATCCACAGCCCAGGATGCATCGTGTCGTGATCGACGGCATCCTCGCCCGCGACAGGCGGATGCCGCCGCGTGACCTGCGTGCCATCGGGTGCGCACAACCCGGTCCAGTAGGGCCGCATGATCTTCGGATCGCGAACGACATACGCTCCGACGGGTCGACCGTCGCGGGTGACGCTGATCCGGTCTTCGGCGCGTTGGACAGCGAACACCTCCGCCCGGAGCGGGCGTGCGTCAGCGAGCCAGCCGGCGGCGATGACGACAACGACCGACAGCACATCGCCATGTCGCTTGTTCATGGCCGGAGCAGTCTCCTGGCATTGAGGGCGGCGATCTTGTGATGATTCGCCGCCAGCATCTTCATTGCCTCACCGACTCGACGACACGCGGGATAAGGCGGGAAAGCATATCCACCCCACAGGCCGAAGGACAGCAGGTCCTATGCCGTTTCCTGCAGCGACTCATGGCCGACGAACAGACTATGGAGCGGCCTCGCCGCAGATCCCTCACAGCGACTTCAGGTAGGCGACGAGGTCCTCGATCTCCGCCGGCGACAGGGGCTCGAGGCCGCTCACCGCAGCCGGCCCATGCGGACCCGCCAGCATGGCGGCGAGCGACTTGCCACGGCCGTCGTGCATGTATCGCGTCTTGCGATGCAGGCCGCGGAGCGTCGGCGGACTGAACTCCCGCCAGCGGTCGTCCGGCCCGGAGAGACCCACGTCGTGCACGTCCGGACTCGTGAAGTCCGGTCCCGCGTGGCACGACGTGCAGCCCGCCCTCCGACTCTCGAACAGCTCCCTGCCCCGCCGCGCCGCCGCCGAGAGCCCGCCGTCGGCATCGACGAACGGGCTCGGTGGCGGCTCCAGCGACTCCACGTAGGCCGCCAGCGCGACCAGGTCGTCGCGGCTCGGCTTCGGCCCCTGCATCGATTCGATCAGCGACTTCTCCAACGCCGCCGTCAGGTCAGGCTGCCGACCGTGCCAGGTCCACGGACCGGTGCGGGCGACGCCCCACATCGGCAGCACCGTCTTGTAGGTGCCGGTCGAGCCGTCGTTGAGCGTGTCGAACGTCACCGTGTTGCCGCCCCCCTCGTAGTGGCACGTGTGGCAGCTGTACCACTGGTCGAGGCTGCGGCGGGCGTCGTGAAAGATCGCCTCGCCGGCACGCGCGAGCTGCTGCGCCTCCGAGGGTGCCGCCGCCGGGGCAACGGAAAAGCTCCGCAGTGCGACGGGACCGGCGAGCCCGATCTCATGGACGCTGTCCAAGAGGGCATCGGCGACGAAGGCCGTGCGTCCGTCGGGGGCGATGCACACTCCCAGCGGCCTGCCGCCCAGATCGAGCCGGTGGAACCGCTCCCGGTCCACCGCCAGCGTCGGGTCCATCACCTCCGAACCGCTGATCTGTGTCCACGGCAGGTCGGTGGCCGACAGCGAGAGCAGCTCATGGGTCCCGCCGGCGGTGACAAGCAGCCTTCCGTCGGCCGCGACCGCGACGCCGAACACGTCCCCGACCGCCTTGCCGGCGACGTCGAGGCTGAGACCCTCGAGCGTGCCGCGTTCGACGCTCAGACGGCCTAGGCGGCTGCCGGTCACCCAGCCGCGGCGGATGTTGCCGCGCGAGGGATGGCTGCCTCCGTCGTAGGTGAACGCCAGGTACACGTCGCGGCCGTCGGGGCCGAACGCCAGCCGCCCGGGATTGAACCCCTGGAAGCGGTGCCGCGTGCGGATCGCGCCGGTCGCGGTCTCGGCCAGCACGAGCTCCATCGGGCTCGCGCATGCAGCCGCGATCAGCGTGCCGTCGCCCGACACGGCGATGCCCGTCGGCCGCCCACCGACCTCGATGAACCTCGTGACACGGGCCGAGTCGCACGCCACCTCGGCGACCCGGTCCCCGGCCGACAGCGACACATAGGCCTTCTCTGCATCGGGCCCGACGGCCACGCACCGCGGCTCGCTCCCCAGCCGCACCCTGCCGGTCTCGACGAGCCGGCCATCTACCACGTCCACTGC
>JBIJCD010000091.1:0-10210 GCA_044344895.1 Pirellulales bacterium
CAGCGGCGGCCGGTTCGAGGACGGCCGCCGCGTCTGGTGAATGGCGGCCGACGTACGAGCGGCGCGGGCGGGTGGGATGCGGGAGGCGACGGATGGCACAGGACGGCAGGTGAAAGACGATGGTGCGGGAGACATTCATCGACCGGCTGGCGCTGCTGCCGGTGGCGGAGACGGCGGTGCTCGGTTTTTTCTTCGCCTTCGGGGCCGGGGTGGGGAGCTTCCTCAACGTCGTCGTCTATCGCCTGCCGCGCGGTGAGTCGCTGGTCTTCGGCGGATCTCACTGTCCGAAATGCGCCGCTACGATCCGATCGCGTGACAACGTGCCCGTGTTCGGCTGGCTCTTGCTCGGCGGACGGTGTCGCGACTGCGGAGCGCCGATTGCGGTCCGGTACCCGCTGGTGGAGGCCGTGGCCGGCGGGATCGTGGCGACGCTGGCCGCAGCGGAGCTGCTGTCGAGGACGCCCCGGGGCCGCAGCGGCATCGACGGCCTGCTGGCGGGCGAATCCTGGAGCAGGCTGCTCGTCTGCATCCACCACTGCTGGATCGCCCTGACGCTCCTGGCCTGGGTGCTGCTCGAGTGGGATGGCCATCAGCCGGGATGGCGTTGGCGGTGGCTGACGATCCTCGGGGCGGTCGTACCGCCGCTCGTCTGGCCGCCCGTGGGCTGGCTGCCGGCGATCGCGACGCTGGCCGCCGCGTTGCTTTTCCGCGGTGTCGCATACTGCGCCCGGCGGCCCTGAGCCGCCGCGGAAGGCCGCTTCCGGGGCCAAAAATCGCTCCCGCCGCCGGCGTGAAACGTCGGTTTCGCTTGGCTACCATGAAGAGCAGTCCCGGAAGAGCAGTCCCACCCGCCCACGCTCCAGTCAGCCTGACGAGGTTCGTCCGTGAAGGCTCCCCCGGTCTCGATCATGCCGCCACGCCGCCCGTCCCCACCGACGGGCAGGCTCCCGACCCGGGCTCCCGACCCGGTCGTGGCGGCGGTGACAGGCCCAACGCAGCGGACCTTTCCCGACGACGCATCTCTGTGGGAATCGATCCGGCTGCGGCTGCTGGCGTTGCGGGATGACCTGCTCGATCCGCAGCAGAGGCAGCCGCTCGTCCTCATCGCCGCGCTCACGCTGCTGCTGGTCTTCAGCTACTGGCCGGGCTTGCTCAACGCCCGGGCGGCGTGGAACAACCCCCAGTACTCGCACGGATGGCTCGTACCGCTCTACGCGGCCGCCATGCTGTTCTGGTGGCGGCAGCCGGTCGCACCGGTGACGCCCGCGGCGCGGTGGGTGGGCCTCTGCCTGCTCCTGGGGAGCTTCGCGCTGCGGTTGCTGGTGGCCCGCTACCGCATCATCACGATCGACATGTACACCTTCGTTCCGGCCTTGGCGGGCGTGATGCTGATGTGCGGTGGCTGGGGACTGTTTCGCTGGGCGTGCCTGCCCGTCGGCTTCCTGATCTTCATGTATCCGCTGCCTGACGAGGCGACCAGGTATCTGCTGGGGCCGCTGCAGACGTTGGCCACATCGGTGAGCACGTTCGGCATCCAGACGCTGGGCGTGGACGCGTTCCGTGAAGGAAATCAGATCATCGTCGGGGATCAGCATCTCGGTGTGGTCGATGCGTGCAGCGGCCTTCGCATGCTCACGATTTTCATCGCTCTTTCCGCCGCCATCGCCATGCTCGGGCAGGGTGACTGGCTGGAAAACACGCTGATTGTCGCCAGTTCGATTCCGATCGCTCTGATCGTCAACGCGATCCGCATCACCATCACGGGCGTGATGTACACGTTCAGTCCGGACATCGCCGAAAAAATCTTCCACGACTGGGCCGGTTACTTCATGATGCCGCTCGCGCTGGGCATGCTCTACGTCGAGCAGCAACTGCTGTCGTGGCTGTTCGTCGCCAACCACGCGGCTCCGGCGCTCACGCCCGCGCTGCTCAACGCCCGCAGGGTGTCCGGTCGCCAGTGGCAGCGGCCGCGGCAGGGGCCGGGGCGGGTCGTCGGGCATTTCCAGCCGCAATCCCGTCCCAAAGCGGGTGGCAGGAGCCGTGATTAGACTGAGGCGGCCGCCGTGGCGAGCACGCCGGTGGAGGGTGAGGTTGGGCAGGTCGGTCGTGGTGGACGAGGGCAGGGTTTTGGCCGAGAGCAAGGGCAGCATGTGATGAGCGAGCGAGATTCGAACACCGGCGGTCAGCCGGCTGGCGGAACCGCGACGGCCTCGGCCGGCACGCTCACGGTGCGCGAGCCGTCAGTCCTCGCGCCCGCACACCTGCCCGCGCCGCATGCGTTTCCCGCGGGCGGCGGCGAACTCTTGGCGGGGGGCATCGACTATCTCCGCGTGCTGCATTCCGCGCGACGCCGGTGGCTGCCCGCCTCCCTGCTTGGGCTGCTCCTGGCCGCGATCGCGGCGACGCCGGTCTGGTTGCTGATGCCGCGCGGGTTCGAGGCCGTGGCGTGGCTGCGCGTGCGCGACAAAGGTGGCATGCTCAGCCACGGCCGCGACGGTGCCGAGTACGAGTCGTACAAAAAGACGCAGCTGTCGATGCTGCGCAGTCCGTTCGTGCTCCAGGGAGCCCTGCGGAGGCCGGGGCTCGAGGATCTGGAAACGCTCCGGGAGGCCGGGCCCGACCAGATCGGCTGGCTGTCGCGATCCTTGCAGGTGACGGCGCCCGGCGAGTCGGAGGTCGTGCAGGTCCGGCTGCGGGGCAAGAATCCCACCGAGGTGGCGAAGATCGTCAACGCGGTCGTGTCGTCGTTTCTCGACGACATCGTCAACAAGGACCGGACCGAGCGGCTCGGCCGCCGCGATGCGCTGGAGAAGAAGTTCAAGGAGAACATGGCGGAACTGCGGACGCGGCGGGAAACGCTCAACAACCTCGCGCGCACGCTGGGCACGCGAGACAGTTCCGAGGTGGCAACGCAGCGTGGGTTGCTTCTGGATCATTTGGGAACGCTGCGGCAACTCGTCACGGCGACGCAGCGGGCGATCGCCGACATAGACGCTGAACTGTCGATCTCCGAGGCCCGCGAACGGGGCGAGATCCCGGCCGAAGATCACATTCCTCCGGAGATGATCGAGGCGGCGCTGGCCCGCGACCCGCAGATCGCCGAACTGATCGGCCGGCTGGCGGATCTCGAAGACGCGATTTCCTTCCAGGCGCAGCGGAGTGCCCGGGGCATGAACGACGCGGCCGTCCGCCGGCTGCGCGGACAGGCCGAGGAGGTGCTGCAGCGTTTGGAGACCATGCGCCGTGACCTGCGGCCGGCACTGATCGCGCAGCTCGATGCCGGCGGCCGGGCGCCAGTGAGCCCCAGCCTGCTCAAGAAACGGAAGGAAATGCTGTCGAACACGCTGGAGGACGCTTCGAAGGAATTCGACGCCCTGTCCAAGGAGGTGACCGAGCTCGGCAAGGCGAACGCCGATCTCGACGCTCGGAAGATCGAGGTCGAGCACCTGCAAAGGGTGACCGACCAGATCGGCATCGAATTGGAAAGTTCGTCGATCGACCTCAACGCACCCAATCGCATCACGCTCATCGAGCCGGCGAGCGTCCCCCACGGGAGTGATCGCATGATGCGGATCTTGTTCACGTTGATCGCGGGGGGCGTGGGGTTCTCGCTCGGCGGCGGTCTCGTGCTGCTGGTCGATTACCTCCGCGACTGCCTCAGCGAACCCGACGACGTCTCGCGGCGCGTGGGCGTGCGGGTGTTGGGGACCTTTCCGCTCCTGTCCAAGCTGAGAAACCAGCCTGACTACGGCGGCGTCATGGCCGAGTGTGGTGACACCATCCGCACGCTCATCTCGCAGTCCGGCCGCGGTGTTCCCAAGGTGATTCTCGTGACGAGTGCCATCGAGCACGAGGGCAAGACGACGTTCGCGGCCCAGTTGGCCGCCAGCCTCGCCCGGGCCGACAAGCGCACGCTCCTGCTCGACGGCGATCTGCGGCACCCCAACGCGCATCTGGCGCTCGACCTTGAGCTCCGCACCGGATTGCCAGAGTTGTTGCGGGGCGAGCTGAGCACGGACGAGGCGGTGCAGCCCACCAGCATCGACGGCCTGTTCGCTGTGACCGGCGGTGAGTGCGACTATGCTGCGATCACGGCGTTGTCACGTCCCGATCTGGGCAAGGTCATCGGCGGATTCCGCGAGTCGTTCGATCACGTCGTGATCGATGCCGGTCCGGTGCTGGCATTCGCCGACGCGCTGCTGCTGGGCCAGCAGAGCGATGCGGCCATCTTGGCGGCCATGGTCGACGTCAGCCGGGTGCCGCAGGTGAGCCATGCCGTCGACCGGCTACGGTCGGTGGGCGTGCGGCTGCTGGGAGTGGTCGTCAACGGTGGCGGCGAGCCTGCGGCGCGGCGAGGCTACGCGGCGGCTCTGCCGTCGTGATGGGCGGCCCGATGGTTTGGTGAGGCGAGGAGTCAGTGATGAAGCTTTCGGCAGGATCGGCGACCGCGGTGGCTGCCGGCGTGATCGTCGTCGCCACCACGTATCTTCACGGGCGGATGACCGACCGCTGGACCGGCCGGAACGTGACCGGTGAGCTCAGGAAGGCGGCGGCCCTGCTGGAAGAGCGGTTCCCCCGAGCGGCGGGCGAGTGGGCGGCGGCCGAAGAGATTCCCACCGATCCGCAGGAGCTCGAGCGAGCCGGCGCCGTCGGGTATGTCTCGCGAAGCTACCGGCACGGCACGGCCGGAGTGCCGCCCGTGGCCGCGTTCATCGTCTGCGCGACCCCGCATGAGGCGTCGGGGCACACCCCTGACCGATGCTATCCCGGTGCCGGCTTCGAGATCGGAGAGACCGAGCACCGCGAGACGTTCAAGCTCGCGGACGGCCGCCGGGCCGAGGCGTTCAGCGGCACCTTCCGCAAGTCGGGGCAGACGCTGCGTGTGTTCTGGACCTACGGGGTGAACGGCAACTGGGTGGCCCCGCAGATCGCGAGAATCGAGCTCGCCGACGCCGCGGCGGTCTACAAGCTGTATGCCATCGTCGACGAGACTGCGGTGCCGGCCGGCGACGGATCGCGGGCGTGCACCAATTTCCTGCAGCAGATCCTGCCGCTGTTCGACGCGGCGCTGGCGTCGTCGGCCGATGTGCCGGCGGAGTCTGCTCAGGAAGCAGCCGAACCGGCTTCGTGACGGCGGCCAGCGGCGGAGTCCCGGCTGCTTCAGTGCCGCTTTCGCTGCGCTGAGGCGCGTCGCGGTGGCCGGATGGCCGGCCGGGGGGGCGTCCCGCCGCCCGGCATTTTCTCCGTCACGCGCCCGCGATCTCGAGCCGGTTTGGCAAATGGATCGGTGGTGTGTAAGGTCGACTTCTTCCCGCGTCCGATGGCCCGCGATCCCTGCGTTGAAAGGCTGGCAATCCCGTGTCCGGAAGTTCCCGTCGCGCCCTGATCACCGGCATCACCGGCCAGGATGGCTCCTATCTCGCCGAACTGCTCCTCGACAAGGGCTACGAGGTGCACGGCCTCGTGCGGCGTTCCAGCACGTTCGGAACGCAGCGGATCGAGCACCTGTATCGTGACATCCACGACGTTCATCGGCCGTTGCTGCTGCATCACGGCGACATGGCGGACGGCAACGGCCTGGCCCGTTTGATCCGGGAGATCCGTCCCACGGAGGTCTACAACCTCGCCGCCCAAAGCCACGTGCGGGTCAGCTTCGACCAGCCCGCCTACACGGCCGACGTCACTGCCGTGGGCACGCTGCGGCTTCTGGAGGCGGTGCGCGACTTCCAGGATGCCGCCGGCTGCCAGATCCGCTTCTACCAGGCGTCCAGCTCCGAGATGTTCGGCAAGGTCGTGGAGACCCCGCAACGCGAGACCACGCCGTTCTATCCGCGTTCGCCCTACGGCGTGGCGAAGCTCTACGCACACTGGATCACCGTCAACTATCGCGAGAGCTACGGGCTGCATGCCTCCTGCGGCATCCTCTTCAACCACGAGAGCCCGCGGCGGGGCGAGACCTTCGTGACCCGCAAGGTGACCCGGGCCGCCACGCGGATCAAGCTCGGTCTGCAGAAGAAGCTCTACCTGGGCAACCTCGACGCACAGCGCGACTGGGGCTTCGCCGGCGACTACGTCGAGGCGATGTGGCTGATGCTTCAGCAGGACGAGCCGGACGACTACGTCGTGGCCACCGACGAGACCCATTCCGTCCGGGAGTTCTGCGAGCGGGCCTTCGGCCGGCTCGGGCTGGATTACCGCGAGTACGTCGAGATCGATCCCCGCTACTTTCGGCCGGCGGAGGTCGACCTGCTCCTCGGCTGCGCCGAGAAGGCCCGGCGGAAACTCGGCTGGAAGCCGCGGGTGTCGTTCGAAGATCTGGTGGCACGCATGGTCGACGCGGATCTCGAGCTGGCCCGCAAGGAGCAAGTGCTCCTCGCCGCCGGGCATGACGGCGTGATCCCGGACAGATGACGTTCCGCGCCTCAACGTGTGGCATGACTGACCTTTCGAGCAAACGTATCGTCGTCACCGGCGGGGCCGGCTTCCTCGGCACGGCCGTCGTCCGCGCCCTGAGCGAGCGCGGCGTGCCGGCCGAGCGGATCTTCGTGCCGCGGCGCCGCGACTACGATCTGACGGTCGAGTCGCACGTGGAGCGGCTCTATGCCGACGCCCGCCCGGACGTCGTGATCCATCTGGCCGCGGAGGTGGGCGGGATCGGTGCGAACATGGAGCACCCGGGCCGGTTTTTCTACGCCAACATGGCGATGGGGCTGCATCTCGTCGAACACGCCCGGCGGCATGGCCTGGAGAAGTTCGTGCACACTGGCACCGTCTGCGCCTACCCCAAGCACTGCCCGGTGCCGTTCCGCGAGGCAGACCTGTGGAACGGCTATCCAGAGGAGACGAATGCCCCGTACGGCGTCGCGAAGAAAGCGATCTTCGTGATGCTCGACGGTTACCGCCGCGAGTACGGGTTGCGCAGCGCCGTGGCCGTGCCAGTGAATCTCTACGGTCCCGGCGACAATTTCGATCCGCGGTCGAGCCACGTGATCCCCGCCCTCATCCGCAAGTGCGAGGAGGCCCGGCTCGCGGGGCAGCCCGAGATCACCTGCTGGGGCACCGGTGCGGCGACCCGCGAGTTCCTGTACGTGGACGACGCGGCCGCAGGCATCGTGCGGGCTGCCGAAGTCATGGAGGAGCCCGTGCCCATCAACCTCGGCGGCGGCGAGGAGATCCCCATTCGGGATCTTGTCGGCCGTATCGCGAGAGCCTGTGATTTTCGGGGCCGCATCACCTGGGACGCCGCGAAACCGGACGGGCAGCCCCGCCGCGGTCTCGACATTTCGCGGGCCCGGCAACTGCTGGGCTGGGCGCCGCGTCAGGATTTCGACGCCGGGCTCGCTGCCACGGTCGCGTGGTGGAGGCGGCATGGTGCTGCGTCTCGGGCGACGGTCGCGAGTCGCTGAACGCTTTTCCCGGCCGTCGTCGCCGGCCGCGGGCCCGTCGCCAGCCGTCACGCGACGGGGTCGAGGCCGCCGTGGCCGAGGATGAATTTCCTGGTGCCCGCCGGGCCGTCGAAAATCACGGTGCCGATGGCACGCGGTCCGATGCCGCTGATGCCCGAGATGATGCCCTCGCCATATTCAGCATGGCGCACCCGCTGGCCGGCAGCGTACGTGTGCGCGGCCGCGCGGCCGCCCGCCGCCGCCAGATCGCTGGCCCGCGTGATCGCCGCCTCGATGCCGCGCCTGCGGGCCGGCTGCCGCTGGGGACGCGTCGGCTCGGCGTCGTCGCGCTCGAGCACCAGCCCGTCGGGCCGCATCACCGCGGCGTCACCGACCGCGGCACGTCCCGCCCACGACGTGGGGACGTCGGTCAACTGGGAATACTCGTCGATCAGCGGTCCACCTGGCGACGTGGGCGTCGGAGCCTCCGCGCCGGTCACGATCGTCTCTGATCCGGTCATCTCGGCGAGAAACAGGCTCGGCGCCGAAATCCGCCGCGTGCCGCGGTAGTCACGCATCCTGGCGGCGCTGGCGTGGACCTCTTCGCGGCCCCGCGTGATGCCCACGAACACGAGCCGCCGCTCCTCTTCCAGCTGGTCCGGGTGATCGAGGCTGCGCTCGTGGGGCAGGATGCCGTCCTCCATGGCAACCAGGTAGACCACGGGAAATTCGAGCCCCTTGGCGGCGTGCAGCGTCATCAGCGACACGCGGTTGTCCTGGGCGTCCCACACGTCGGTGTCGGCGACGAGGGCCGTCGTCTCGAGGAAGGCGCCGAGGGCGTCGTCGTCGGATGAGGCAGGCTCAAACGACTCGTCGCACTGCCGTGCCGCCGTGACGAGTTCCTCGACGTTGGCGAGCCTGTCCTCGCCCCCCTCGTCGCCGCCGTCCTCCTCCAGCATCTTCCGGTATCCGGTCCGCGACAGCACCGCCTCGAGCAGCGACGCGACCCCGGCGCTGGGCGAGGCGGCCTCCGCAGCGAGGTCGGCATGCAGGCGGGCGAACTGAACCAGCGCGGACGCCGAGCGCTTCGACACTCCCGGGATCCCGGCGGCTCCGCCCGCCGCCTCCAGCAGGCTCGTCCGCCTGTCCGCCGCCCACGACGTCAGCCGGTCGATGGACTGCCGGCCGATGCCGCGGGGCGGGACGTTGATCACCCGCAGCAGCGCCTCGTCGTCCCGCGGGTTTTTCAGGAGCCGCAGCCAGGCGACGACGTCGCGGATCTCGCGGCGTTTGAAGAATTCCAGGCCGCGGACGAGCTGATAGGGAACGTGCCGCGACCGCAGGGCGACCTCGAGCGACCGCGACAGCGCGTTGGTGCGGAACAGGATCGCGAAGTCACGGGGGCTGCGGCCGCGGGCGAGAGCCGCCGTGATCTCGTCGGCGATCCGGTCAGCCTCGTCGTGGCTCGACGCGTCGAGCACGATCCGCACCGGCGGTCCGGCGGCCGCATCGGTGAGCAGTTGCTTCGGTTTGCGGCGGGTGTTGTGGGCGATGAGCCGGTCGGCGACGCCGAGGATATTGGAGGTGCTGCGGTAGTTGTGCTCCAGCTTGACGACCGTGGCCGCGGGATAGTCTCGCTCGAACTCGAGGATGTTGCGGATGCTGGCGCCCCGCCATCCATAGATCGCCTGGTCGGGGTCGCCGGTCACGGCCAGGTTGGGGTGGTCGATCGACAGGCCGCGCAGGATGCAGTATTGGACGGCGTTCGTGTCCTGGTATTCGTCGACGAGGATCCAGCGGTGTTTCGCATCCAGCATGCGTCGCAGTTCGGCGTTGTCGGTCAGGAGGCGGGCGACGTGTGCCAGCAGGTCGTCGAAATCGACGGAATTGGCCTCGAGCAGCATCTCCTGGTAGGTGGGCCAGACCTTGCGGGCGACCTCGTCCACCGGTCGCCCCCAACGGGGCTCGAACGAGTCCGGCGTGAGCATGTCATTCTTCGCCCGGCTGATGACGCCAGCGATGCGGTCGATGGGCGTGTGGGTCAGCGAGAGGCCCAGTTTCCGGGCCGCCCGCTTCAGCAGCGAGGCCGCGTCGTCGGGGTCGAGTATCGAATAGTCGCTCGTCAGGCCGACGAGGCGTGCGTTGCGCCGCAGCAGCCTGGCTGCGAAGCGGTGAAACGTGCCCATTTCCACCGGCTGGGGGCCGACCATCTCGGCCACGCGCCGACGCATCTCGTCTGCCGCCTTGTTCGTGAAGGAGAGGGCCACGATCCGCTCGGCCGGCACGCCGGACGAGATTAGGTGCGCGATCCGGTGCGTCACGACACGCGTCTTGCCGCTTCCCGGGCCTGCTAGCACCAGCAGCGGGCCCTCGACGTGCGTCGCGGCGAGCCGTTGGGAGGCGTTGAGGGCGTGCAAAGAGGGGGCTGGCACGAGCGTTTTCCCGAGCGACGCGGGGGGCGGCGGCCGACGGTCGCCGAACGCCGGCTAGCCGATTTTTGCGACCTTCGATTATATTCCCGCCGCACCGTCGGTGGGCGACTCTGCCCCCATGAACGGCGCAATTCACCGAAGCACGGGAGGGACCCCATGCCCCGCATTCCCTACAAGAACCTCGCACAAACGGACGAACTGGCTGAAAAGCTCGAGATGAGCACCGCGGAGATCGGCCTGTCCGTACGCACCACGAACTGCCTCGAGGAGAAGGGCATCTTCACGGTGCACGACCTGCTCAATTGCACCCGGGCCGACCTCCTCTCGATTTCCAACTTCGGCGAGAAGACGCTCGAGGAGGTCTACAGGGCACTGGAAAAGATCGGCTTCTAC
>JBIJCD010000092.1:0-10177 GCA_044344895.1 Pirellulales bacterium
GCGACGGGGCACGGACAGCCCCGGGGCGCCACCGTGCGGCGTCGCGCGACCTGGCAGCCCCGGGCCAGCCTGTCAGTCGAGGACGAGCAGGGCGATCAGCATGTAGAGCACGATCCCCACGACGTCCACGATCGCCGACACGAACGGGTTGCTCATCAGGGCCGGATCGAGGCCGATCGAGCGGAATACGAGCGGCAGCACCGAACCCACGAGCGTTCCCATCATCACCACGCCGAGGATCGTCAGCGGGATGACGAGCGCCGCGGCCGCGGTGGGCGCGTAGGCCAGCGCCAGGCAGTAGCCCGGAATCGCGAGCAGCCCGCCGAGCAGGAGCCCCAGGGCGAACTCCCGCCGCAGGATCCGCGGCCAGTCGGCGAGCTTGCAGTCGCCCGTGGAGAGCGCCGTGATCACGAGCGTGGCCGACTGGTTGCCCGAGTTGCCGCCGCTGGCGATCACCAGCGGGATGAAGGCCACGAGCCAGGCGTGGGGCGACTGCCACTTCGCCAGCACCATGGCCGTGACCGCGGCCGTGGCGAACAGGATCGCCAGCCACACGCCCCGCTTCCAAGTCATGGAGACGAGTGCCGCGTCGAGGTAGCTCTCGCCCAGCGGCGAGATGGCGGCGATCCGCTGGGCGTCGTCAGTGGCCTCCTGGCGGACGGCGTCGAGCACGTCGTCGTGCGTGACGATCCCGACGAGGCGGTTCCGCTCGTCGACCACCGGGATGGCGAGGAAGTCGAACCGCGCCAACTTCTCCACCACCCGTTCGCTGGGCTCGTCGAGCCGCACGCTGATCGGATCCCGCTGCATGAGGTCCGAAACGAGCGCCGTGGGCCGGGCGAGGATCAGGTCGCGGAGCGACACGAAGCCTACCAGCCGGCGCTCCGGGTCGAGCACGTAGATGTAGTAGATCGACTCGCTGTTGGGGGCCTGCGACCGCAGCCTCGACACCGCCTCGCCGGCCGTGATGTCGGCCGGCAGCGAGGCGTATTCCGTCGTCATCAGCGCCCCGGCGGAGCCCTCAGGGCAGGAGAGCAGCAGGCGGATGTCATGCCGCTGGGCCTTCGCCACCAGCGGCAGGATCTCCTCCACGAACTCCGGCTCGAGCTCGCGGAGCAGGTCGTCGCGGTTGTCGGCGGCCATGCCCTCGATGAGCGGTCCCAGGTGGGCCGTGTCGGCCGCCCGCATCAGCTCGACCTGACGGGGCATGGAGAAGTAGGGGAAGATCTCGCCCTGCCGCTCGACCGGGAGGCAGTCGAGCAGCTGCCAGAGCTCGCCGTCGTCGAGCCCCTCGGAGAACTCGGCGACGGTGGCCGGATGGAGCTCGCGGGCGACCTCGCGGATGCCGTCGGCGTCGCCCTCGCCGAGCATCACGCGGAGCTCGGGGATGAGGATGGGGTTAGCGGTGACCATGTGGCTGCCGGCGGGGCGGGGGGGCTGAGGGGCAGGGGAGGGGCGGCGGCCACGTCGGGCGGCAGGCCTATACTGGCGGGGCACGCCACCGGACCAAGTATGCCATGAACACTTCCTGCGTCGAACGCCGGTCTCGAGGGGGTGCCGTCCGGATCGTGGTGCTCCTGGCAGCCGTGGCCGCCAGCTGCGACCAGTCCGTGGCGGTACGTGGTGCGGAGCGGACGGCGCCGCCGGCCCAGGCCCCCGCCGACCGCGGCCTGGAGCTGCTCCTGTCCCGCGACTACCTGCCGCCCGACTTCGACCAGCAGGTCTTCGACGAGCTCTGGACCACCTGGGAGGAGCCGATGCGGTCGCGGGCCGAGCGCGCGACCGTCGCCGAGCGGCGCGTGATGGCGATGGAGCGGTACGGGCTCACCCCGCATCCCCGGGATCCATCCCGGTCGATGCAGTACGTCGTCGATGAGGCGGGCAACTGGACGATGAGCTGCCTGGCCTGCCATCAGGGACAGGTCGCGGGTCAGGCGATCCCGGGCCTGCCCAATTCCAACTACGCGCTCGAGACGCTCACCGAGGAGGTGCGGCTGGTGAAGGTGCGGCAGCGGAAGCCCTTTGGCCACATGGACCTCGGCTCGCTGATCCTGCCGCTGGGCACGACCAACGGCACGACGAACGCGGTGATGTTCGGCGTGGCGCTCATGCGGCACCGGGCCGCCGACCTCTCGATCGTCCAGCGGCCGCCGCGGTTCGATCTCGTGCACCATGACATGGACGCCCCGGCATGGTGGCACTACGCCAAGCGGAAGAGCCTCTACGCCGACGGCTTCGCTCCCAAGGGCCACCGGATGCTGATGCAGTTTTTGCTCGTCAAAGAGAACGGCCCCGACAGGTTCCACGCCTGGGAGGACGAGTTTCGCGACATCGAGCGGTGGATCGCGTCGCTCCGGGCCCCGCGCTGGCCCTGGCCGGTCGACGAGTCGCTGGCCGGGAAGGGACGGCTGCTCTTCGAGCGGCACTGCGGTTCCTGCCACGGCTCGTACGAAGCAGGCGGCGACTATCCGGACCAGATCGTCGACATCGCCGAGGTCGGCACTGACCGGGTTCGGCTCGACTCGCTCACCGTGAAGGAACGTGGCGATCTCAACGCCAGCTGGTTCGCCCACTTCGGCGACGACGCCACGGCGCTCCGCGACCGCGAGTCTCCCGGCGGCTACGTGGCGCCGCCGCTCGACGGCATCTGGGCCACGGCGCCCTACTTCCACAACGGCTCGGTGCCGACGCTCTGGCACGTGCTCCATCCCGCCGCCCGGCCCGCCGTCTGGAAAAGGACGCCCACCGGCTACGACCAGGCCCGCGTGGGGCTGGAGCTGGAACTGGACGAATCGGCCGCGCCGCCGACTGCGGGCCTCTCCGCCGCCGAGCGGCGCCGTCGCTTCGACACGTCGAAGCCGGGCAAAGGCGCAGCGGGGCACGACTTCCCCGACGTGCTCGACGAGGAGGGGAAAACCGCGGTGCTCGAATACCTCAAGACGCTCTGACACCCGGTGCCCGGCGACGAGAACTTTTGCTACCGTATTGGGGATCGGATCAGAGGCCACAGGGAGCGAGTCGATGACCCAGTACGAGCGTGCCAAGAGCGGCGAGATCACCCCCGAGATGAAGTTCGTCGCCCAGCGCGAGGACCTCCCCGACGAGCTCATCCGGGCCGAGGTGGCCCGCGGCCGGATGGTGATCCCCGCCAACACGGTGCACCTCACGAAGCGGCTCGAGCCGATGGCCATCGGCATCGCCGCCCTCACCAAGATCAACGCCAACATCGGCAACTCGGCCGTGACCAGCGACGAGGCCACGGAGCTCGAGAAGCTCCACGTCGCGGTGCACCACGGCGCCGACACGGTGATGGATCTCTCCACCGGCAAGGACATCGACACGATCCGCCAGGCGATCATCGACGCCTCGCCGGTGCCGATCGGCACGGTGCCGATCTACCAGATGCTCGAGGAGCTCGGCGGCGACATCGACGACATGCGGCCGCAGCACTTCCTCGACATGTGCGAGAAGCAGGCGAAGCAGGGTGTCGACTACATGACCGTCCACGCCGGGCTGCTGCAGGAGCATCTGCCGCTGACGATGCGGCGGATCACCGGGATCGTCAGCCGCGGCGGCTCGCTCATCGCCCGCTGGATGATGACCCACCGCCAGCAAAACCCGCTCTACACCCACTTCGAGGACCTCTGCGACATCTTTCGCGAATACGACGTGACCTGGAGCCTCGGCGACGGCCTGCGGCCCGGGTCGATCGCCGACGCCAGCGACGAGGCGCAGTTCGCCGAACTGCACGTGCTCGGCGAGCTCACGCGGCGGGCCTGGAAGAAGGGCTGCCAGGTGATGGTGGAGGGGCCCGGCCACGTGCCGATGGATCAGATCGACATGAACGTGAAGCGGCAGATGGAGGAGTGCGACGAGGCTCCCTTCTACGTCCTGGGGCCGCTCGTCACCGACATCGCGCCCGGCTACGACCACATCACCAGCGCCATCGGCGCGGCCCTGGCCGGCTGGAGCGGCGCCGCCATGCTTTGCTACGTGACGCCGAAGGAGCACCTCGGCCTGCCCGACGCCGACGACGTGAGGCAGGGGGTGATCGCCTACAAGATCGCCGCCCACGCGGCCGACCTGGCCCGGCACCGGAAGAACGCCCGCGTCCGCGACGACGCGCTGTCGCGGGCCCGGTTCAACTTCGACTGGAACGAGCAGTTCCGCCTGTCGCTCGATCCGGAGACGGCCCGCAAGTATCACGACCAGACGCTGCCGCAGGAGACGTTCAAGAGCGCCCACTTCTGCAGCATGTGCGGGCCGAAGTATTGCTCGATGAAGATCTCCCAGGAGATTCGCGACATGGCCGCGGCCGGTGCGGCTGAGAGCGAGCCGGTCGCGATCCAGCTGCCGTAGGCCGGGTCCGGTTGACGCGTGGCGGAATCGGCGTGGAGCGATCACCGCCGAGCGTCGAGGACGCAGCGGCGTCCACTCAGGCGCACAAGTATTTGGCCACGCTGCTCAGCCGGTCGCGTTCAGGCCGCCGACCGGCGGAGCCAGAGGCCGGCGGCGGCGGTGGAGATGCCGCTCGAGAGCAGGTTGATGCCGACGAGCACGCCAAGGTACACGCCCGCCTGACCTGCCGGACTCGTCAGCAGGATGCCGCCGAGCACCGCCGTGAGGATGCCGTCGAAGAGGATCCAGCCCCGAGGAAACTCCCGGGGCGCGGCAAAGGCGGCTCCCAGCTTCGCGGCCGCCTCGAGCAGGATCACGATCCCGAGAAACGTCACCAGCGCGTGGATGCCCTCGACGGGGATCGCCAGCATCGCCGCCCCCGCCACGATGGAAAGCGCCCCGCAGACGAGTGTGAGCCAGAATCCCCGCCATGTCCAGGTTCCCGCCGCAGTGGCCAGCTGCGAGGCTCCGGCCGCGATCAGCGTTCCGCCGCAGAGGTAGTCGATCACGGTCGAAGCCACCCAGGGCGCAGCGATCGAGAGGATTCCCAGCAAGGCCAGCACGCCGCCGAGCGCCAGGCACCACGTGGCCACCCGCGGGAGCATGTCCACTTCGCGCATTTCGATGCTGTCTGCCATGGCGGCCACTCTTTCTCTTTGCAAGGCGTTTTTCGCTCGACGGACGAACTACTTCCGCGACCACTGCGTCCCGTCGGCCCGATCCTCGAGCACGATACCGGCCTCGGTCAGCTTGTTGCGCACGAGATCGGCCGTGGCGAAATCCTTCGCCCCGCGGGCCCGGGCCCGGATCTCGATGACGAGCTCCATGAGCTTCGCCACCAGCCCCTCGTCGGCGCCGCCGGCCTTCGCCTGCGGGGCCTTGAGGAAGAGCCCCAGCGTGCCAGTCAGCTCCCGCAGCACGAGCATCATGGCGTCGAGCGTGGCCAGCTGCTCGGCCGCCGGCTTCTTCTCGAGCCCCTGCTGATCGATGAACTTGTTGACGAGGCGGACGAAGTCGAAGAGCGTCGCGATCGCGATCGCCGTGTTGAAATCGTCGTCCATCGCCGCCAGGAATTTTTCCCGCAGCGGCGACACGTCCGCCCCCGCGGCCGCCACGGCCGCATCGCCCGCCCGCCGGTCGCGGCAGGGCAGGGTGTAGAACGGCTTTCCGCTGATCCGCTCGTAGCGGGTGAAGAGCCGCTCGAAGGCCTCCATGGCCCGGGCGCTCTCCCCCAGCGGCTCCTCGCCAAAGTGGATCGGGCTGCGGTAGTGGGTGGAGAGCAGGAGCACCCGGATCGCCTCCGGCCGATGCCGAGCCAGCAGATTCTTGAACGGCTCGGCTCCGGTCGACTTGCTGATCTTCGTGGCCGCCTGCGTCGCCGCGTCATCGGCTGCCGCCTCTCCGGCGGCCCGCGGCCGCCCGCCCACCTTGCCCGCCGCACCAGCCGCCTGCATGAGGCCGTTGTGCATCCAGAAGGTGGCCATCGGGCAGTCGTGCAGCGATTCGCTCTGGGCGATCTCGTTCTCGTGGTGCGGGAAGACGAGGTCGAGACCGCCGCCGTGGATGTCGAAGTGCGGACCGAGGATCGCCTTGCTCATGGCGGAGCACTCGATGTGCCAGCCCGGCCGGCCCGGGCCCCACGGGCTTTCCCACGACGGCTCCCCGGCCTTGGCCTTCTTCCACAGGGCGAAGTCGGCGGCCGAACGCTTCCGCTCGGCGGTCGATCCGCCCTCGCCCTGCATCGCCTCGACCGAGCGGTTGGTGAGCTTGCCGTAATCGGCGTCCCGCGTGACGTCGAAGTAGACGTCGCCGTCGCTGGCGTACGCGCAGCCCTTGGCGATGAGCCCCTCGATGAAGGCGATGATCGTGCCGATGTGCTCCGTGGCCTTCGGCATCTCATCGATGCTCTCCACCCCGAGCACGGCCAGGTTTTCCAGATAGTCGGCCGTCATCTCCGTGGCGAGCTTCGCCATCGTCGTGCCGCGGGCGGTGCTCTCGGCGATGATCTTGTCGTCCACGTCGGTGATGTTCACCACCCAAGTGACCTTCCAGCCCGAGTATTCGAGATACCGCTTGACGGTGTCGAAGATCACCGGCCCGACCATGTGGCCGATGTGGCTCGGCTTGTAGACGGTCGGCCCGCACAGATACATGCCCACGTGGCCGGGCTTCACCGTCACGAGCGGCGCCTTCTTCTTCGTCAGCGTGCTGTAGACCTCGATCGCCGGCAGGCCCTCGGCCCCGCTCGTCGCCGCCTTCTTCGCTTGGGTCGTCGCCATCGAACTCGTTCGCTCCTCTCGTCGGTCCCGCCCGGTCAGCCTGCCGCCGACCGCTCCACTAGCACCACGCACTCCGCCGCGATCGCCTGCTCCTCGCCGATCGGCCCGACGCCCTCGCCGGTCTTGGCCTTGAGCCATACGGCCCCCTCTTCGATGCCGAGGATGCCGGCGATCCGTCCGCGGATCCGCGGACGATGCGGCAGGATTTTGGGCCGTTGGGCGAAGATCACGCAATCCAGGTTCACGATCCGGTAGCCCGCCGCGGCCACGCGGTCGGCCGCCGCCCGCAGCATCTCCGCGGAATCCCGCCCCTTGTTGGCCGGGTCGGTGTCGGGAAACAGCTCGCCGATGTCGCCGAGGGCCGCCGCCCCGAGCAGGGCGTCGGTGATCGCGTGCAGGAGCACGTCGGCGTCGCTGTGGCCGAGCGACGTGCGGTCGTGCGGGATCGTCACGCCGCCGATCACCAGGCCGGAGCCCGGGCCGAGCCGGTGCGTGTCGTGGCCGAGGCCGATACGAAAGGTCGAATGCGCCGCCATGGCCGAAACTGCTCCGCAGAGGTGACGGCTAGGTTTTCCCCTATACTTCCCGCATGCACAACTCCAATCGGAGCGGAGCCGGCGGCGGCGAGGCCGTGATCGAGGTCGACGGGCTGGCCAAGGAATACCGCGTCTACGACAAGCCCGAGGGCCTGCTGGCGAGCGTCAGGGGGCTGTTCCACCGTCGGAGCCGGCTGGTCGAGGCGCTCCGCGACGTCAGCCTCGCGGTCGAGCGGGGCGAATTCGTGGCCGTGCTGGGTCCCAACGGCGCCGGCAAGACGACGTTTCTCAAACTGCTCTCGGGCATCATCACTCCCACCCGGGGCACGGCGCGGGTGCTCGGCCACGTGCCCTGGGAGCGGGCCGACGATTTCCGCCGCCGTTTCGCCCTCGTCATGGGCCAGCGGAACCAGCTGTGGTGGGACCTGCCGGCTGCGGAGAGCTTCCGGCTCCACAAGGAGATCTACCGGATTGACGCCGCCCGCTTCGACCGCACCCGCGACGAGCTCGTCGACCTGCTCGGCGTCCGCCGGCTGATCCTCCAGCCGGTCCGCGAGCTCTCGCTCGGCGAGCGGATGAAGCTGGAGCTGGTGGCGGCGCTCTTGCACGAGCCGGAGGTGCTGTTCCTCGACGAGCCGACGATCGGCCTCGACGTCGTCGCCCAGCACTTGATCCACGACTTCCTTCGCGAGGTGCGGACCCGGCGGCGGATGACGGTGATCCTCACGACGCACTACATGAAGGACGTCGCCGCGCTGTGCGAGCGGGTGGTCGTGATCACCCACGGCCGCATCCTCCACGACGGCCCGCTCGCCGAGATCGTCGACCGCTTCACGACGCACAAGATCGTCACGCTCGATCTCGAGGCCACGCCGGCCCCGGGCCGCATCGAGCGGTTCGGCTTTCCCTGCGAGATCGACGGGCCGCGGGTCACGCTCCGCATCGACCGCGCGCGGATCGCCGACGTGCTGCCCGAGATCCTCCGCAGCGAGGGGGTCCGAGACGTCTCGGTCGAGGACGTGCCGCTGGAGGAGATCGTGGCGGAGCTGTTCCGCGCGGCCGCACCTCCGGAACCGGCGGGGGCGACGGCATGAACCTGGCCGCGGCCACACCTCACGCCGACCGCCCCCGCCCGCTGGCCTCGCTGCGGGCCTGGTGGACGATGCTCGTCATCTGCCTGGAGGAGCGGCTCGCTTACCGTGGCGACTTCATCCTCGGCACGCTGATGCGGTTCCTGCCGATCGTGACGCAGGTCTTCCTGTGGACGGCGGTGTTCAACGCCACCAGCCGTCCCGACATCGCCGGCTACTCCCGCAACGACATCGTCGCCTACTACCTGCTCACGATGGTGACGCGGGCCTTTTCCAGCATGCCCGGCCTGTCCGGCGGCATCGCCCGCAGCGTCCGCGACGGCTCGATCAAGAAATACCTCGTGCAGCCGGTCGATTACGTCGGCTTCCTGCTGGCGGCCAGGATCGCGCACAAGCTCGTGTATTACGCGATCGCACTGCTGCCGTTCGCGGGCGTGTTCTACGTCTGCCGCGGCTATTTTCCCGCCGCACCGGAAGCCGGCACGATCGCAGCCTACCTCGTGTCGCTCGTGCTCTCGTTCTTGCTCGGATTCTTCATGGAGGCCACGCTCGGCATGCTCGGCTTCTGGTTCCTGGAGGTGTCGAGCATCATCTTCGCCTACATGCTCGTGCAGTACCTGCTCTCCGGCCACATGTTTCCGATCGACATGCTGGCCGGCATCCCCACCGGGATCGCGGGCACGACGGCGGCCGACCTCGTCCGCTGGCTGCCCTTCGAGTACACGGCTTACTTCCCGGCGGCGGTCTGGCTCGGCAAGATCCGCGGGGCCGACCTGGCCCGCGACCTGGCGATCGAGGCCAGCTGGGTGGTCGTCATGGCGGTGGCCTGCCGAATCGCCTGGTGGCGCGGCACCAGGCGGTACAGCGCGTTCGGGGGATGAGCTTACGACCGATGCTCCGCTACCTCTCCATCGTCGCGACGTTCGCCCGGGCCTGCCTGGTCCGAGACATGACGTTCCGTGCCAACTTCCTGCTCGAGTGCGTCACGAGCCTCGGCTGGATGTCGATGAACCTGGCGTTCTACCTGCTGATCTTCACGTTCACGCCGGAGATCGGCAGAAACACCGGCTGGTCACGGGAGCCCTTCTTCGCCTTCGTGGCCACCGGCCTGATCATCAACTCGATCGTGCAGGCGCTGTTCATGCCCAGCGCAGAGGAGCTCACCGAGATGATCCGCACCGGCGGGCTCGACGCCGTCCTCGTGCAGCCGCTCGACGCGCAGTTCCTGCTCTCCATGCACCGCGTCGACTTCTCGTCGTTCGCCAATGGCCTGGTGGGCATCGGGCTGCTCGCCTGGGCGGTCCCCCGCATGGACCACGCGCCTCCCGCGGCGGCCTGGCTGCTCTACCCGCTGCTCGTCCTCTGCGGCGTGGCGATCCTCTACAGCCTCGTGATCATGTTGGCCGCCGCCACGATCTTCCTGGGCCGTAATCAGAGCCTCTACGACTTCTGGTTCTACATCACGAACTTCTCCCGCTACCCAGCCGAGATCTACGCCGGCCCCTGGGGCGGCCCGCTCCGCACGCTCTGCACCTTCGTGATCCCGATCCTGCTGGTCGTGAACGTCCCCGCCCGCGTGCTCGCCCAGCCCTTTTCCGCGGAGTCGTGGCGGCTCGTTCCGGCGGCGATCATCGCCGCCATGACGGCACTCGTCGTCTCGCGAGTCGTGTTCCAGGCCGCCCTGGCGAGATACCGCAGCGCGTCGAGCTAGCGTCTCTCCCGCGCGATTCATGCGTACGATGAAGTTCCCTGCACCTGATCACGGGAGGGGGTGTCCATGCCCTCGAGCGGGCTGTGGAAGCAAGCGCAGCAAGGATTGCGCAGCGCCGCTTCCACCGCAGTGAGCCGAGGCCTGGAGGGCCGAGGCGAACGT
>JBIJCD010000093.1:0-10169 GCA_044344895.1 Pirellulales bacterium
CACGTCGGCTCAGGGCCACCACGGGTGGGCGGGCCGACGGCTGGCTGCCGGCGCAGCGCCGCCCCGGCACCGGCCCGACGGGCGACGTCGACTTTCATCCCGAGGTGTTCGCGGTGCTGCGGCCGGCTGCCCTGCGGCCGACCGCGAGGATCATCGCCACGGCCGTGCCGCCGGACGTCGCCACGCGGCAACTGCCTGCGCCGGCCGTGATCGTCGATCGGCAGGGTGCCGCGACGATCCTCGCCCATCTCTGTGAAACCTGGCGGTGGCGCCGCGACGACGAGCCGGCGTACGCCGCCTACTGGCGACGCGCCGTCCACGGACTCGGCGAGCGGCATCTGCTCGGCAGGCTGTTCGCCGCCACGATCGACGTTCGCCCTCCCGCGCCCGAGGAAGGCGAGACGGTGCACCTGGAGATCACGCCGCCCCGCCCCGGCGCGACCCTCGACGGATGGCGGCTCGAATTGGCCTCGCCCCAGGCCGCTCCGGCGGGCCGCCCGATCAGCGATCCCGGCGCCGTGGACGCGGTGCGCGGCGTCGCCCGGATCGACCTGCCGCCGGCAGGCCTCTGCGGTACGTCGGTCGTGAGGATCGCCGGTCTGCCGGCAGGAACGCATGCCGTGAGGCTCGTACCCGCCACCGACTCCTTGCCGACCGATGCCCGCATCCCAGCCGACGGCATCGGGCCGGTCGAAATCATCGTGACGGCCCCGCCCGTCGAGACGGCTGCAGGCCTGCCGGCCGTGGCGGCCTTCGCAGCGGCGGCGCGGGCCAGCGGCGGCGACGTGGTCGGGCTCGACGCGATCGGCTCGCTCCCCGAGGTGGTCGCGACGGCCGTGTCGCGAGCGGACCGAGCGGCGGCGACGCCGACGACGGACGGCGGAGTTCGCGGCCGGCTGGGCTCCATCGGGATGAGCAGCCTGCTGATGCTCGCACTTGCCATCGCCGCCACGGTCGCCTGGTGGCAGCCGCGCTGCGACTTCACGTCCCACAGCGACACGACCGTGAGGCACTCGTGAAGCCTTCATCCGCTTCTCCCGCCGGGCCCGTGGCCGACGATCTGCGGCGGACGCTCGACCGGGCCGTGTGGCTGGCCCGGGGCGGCCGCCTGCTCGCGGCTTGCGGCGGCTGGATCGTCGCCGGCTGCCTCGTGGTCGCCGCCGCTGCGATGATCGACCTGCTCAGCCAAGGCCGGCTTGGCATCGCCTCCCTGCCGCGCGGCACGAAGCTCGCGGTCATGCTGGCGGTCGCGGCCGCGCCGGCGGCGGTAGCCTTTCGGCAGCGGCTCGCTCGCGACGGCTGGCCCGATCGGCTGGGCATCGCGCTGGCGACGGAGGCCAGGCATCCCCATCTCGGTGAGTCGCTGTCACGGGCGGTGGACTTTCTCGCACACGAGCCGGCCCCAGCGGAGCGACACGCCACCGGCCGCGGCGAAACATTCCGATCGAAGCCCGTCACAGCCCGGGCACTCGAGCAGATGTCGGTCGAACTGGCAGCCGCCGCCGCACGCGATGCCGGGGGACCCGCGGTGCCGGGCTTGCTGGCAGATGCCGCCTGGGCGGTAGCGGGGGCGATGGCGCCGCTGGTGCTCTTGGCCTCGCTGACGTTCGCGCCCGCGGGCTGGTCCGATGCCGTCGGCCGGCAGCTGGCTGCGGCGACTGAAACGCGACATACCACGGAACAGCCGGTGGCGCCGACCGCGGCCGCTGCCGCCGCTTCTCCGGCCGTCGCGGCCCTGCCGCCGGAGGCCATGGCGGCAGCCGCGCAGGTCGCCGCGGCAGCCGCACTGGAACGTCGCCTTGCCGAGCTGCTCGCGGACCACTTCGAGCGTGCCCCGGGCGTGCCGGCGGAGGCACTGCCCCGCGCGGAGCGCCGCACGGTCGACGATCTCGCGGCGATCCAGGGTGCGTGCCTGAAGACGATCGCAGCCGCCCGCGAGGCGATCCGCTCAGCCGCGGAATCGATCGACGAATCGTCCGGCAGCGCGGTCGCGGCCGCGGCCACGTCCCCTCGCGACCGGCTGCTGGCGGCGCTCGTCCGGCTGACGGCGTGCGATCTCGACGCAGCCGAGGCGAGTCCCGCGACCATCTCCGCCAACAGGCTGCACTCCGCCAGCGAGGCGGCTGCGCGGCTTGCCGCCGGTCTGGCGGAGATCGCGGCCGAGCTCGGCGCAGCTCCGGCCACACGCGAAGGGGCGGCTCTGGCAGCCGCACGCGATGGCCGCGACGATACCGGGATGACCGGACCGCTCGCTGCCGCCGCTGCCACGCTTCAGCGGATCGCCAGCGAGCCTGCCGGTCACGTCCAGGTGTCCTCCCGCGACGTGGTGGCCGACAGACCCGGGACGGCAACCGGCCCCGCGGCATCCCAGGCCCCCGCATCCGCTCGGGGCCTCGACGAGTCGGGACCGGACACGGCGGCGGCTACGACCGATCCGCGCGGCGGCAGTCAGCCGGCCGTCGCCGAAACGGCAGTGGGGGCCGCCGATGCAGTGCCGATCGAGCGTGTGTGGAGCCTGCTGCCGGAAACCGGCCGATCGCAGTCCGGTCATCGGGCAGTCGAGTCGGCGCCGCCCGCCTACCGGTCCGCGATCGACGCCTACTACCGCCTGCTGCTCCAATCGTTGCCTGACCGCCCCGCCGCACCCGCACCATGAACCCTGCACGCCCGCCCTCCATCGACCGCCGCGTATGGGCCACGGCGCTGCTGGCGGCCTTCGTCATGCAGCCCGGGCGGGCCGCGGAGGAGACCTCGCCACGACCGCCCGCCGACGCGGTCGAGCCGGCCACCGACCGCGGACTCCGCTGGCTCGTGCAGGCGCAGCAGCCGGACGGGTCGTGGGGCTCAGGGCCGTTTCGCGGCAGCGCGGCTGTCACGGCCCAGGTGGTGATGGCCATGATCGCGACCGGCAGCACGCCCGCCTCGGGCCCCCATGCGGACGCGGTGGCCCGCGGCGTCGAGCACCTCGTCGGGTGCGCCGCCGCCGACGGGCTGATCGCGGGCAACGAGCAGGCGGCGCACGGGCCGATGTACGCCCACGCCTTCGCCACCACCGCGCTTGCGGAGGCGCACGGTGAGGCCGCCGATGACGGCCGGCTGGTGGACGTGCTCGTCGCGGCCCGCGGGCTCATCGACCGCACGCAGAACGACGAGGGCGGCTGGCGGTACCAGCCGCAGCGGCGGGACGCCGATCTCTCGGTGACGGCCGCGATGCTCGTCGCAACGCGGGCCCTGCACGACAGCGGCTTCGAGGTTTCCGCCGAGACAGTCGCGCGTGCCGCCGCCTTCCTGGCGGGCCTGCAGAACGACGACGGCGGCTTCCGCTATCTCGCCGCCGCGGGCCCGAGCGGATCGCCCCGCACGGCCGCCGCCCTGTTCGCCCTGCTCGTCGCCGGCAGCGGCGAACACGAGGCGATCGCTCGGGGCTTTGCCTGGCTCGACGCCCATCCTATCGGCCTCGACGCGGCCGACGGCTATGCGCTCTACGGCCTGGCCTACGAGGCGGCCGCCCGGTGGCGGTGGCGGGGCCGGGATGCCGAGCGGGACGCCGCCTGGAGAGACTGGCATGCCGATGTCGCAGCCCGGCTCATCGAGGCGCAGCGCGGGGATGGTTCGTGGTCGGACCCTTCGTGTCCGGAATATGGCACGGCCGCCGCGGTCTCGATCCTCGCCATGCCCAACGGACTGGTACCGCTGTTCCAGGCCGACGCCCCCGACCGCGGCGCGGTGCGGCCATGAGCGTGCACCGCCCGGCGCCGTGGTGGCGACCGATCGCCGTGCTCGCCTGCTGTCAGGCGTCGGCCCTCTCGTGCGCGGCGCGGGCCGGAGATCCGGCCGACGCATTCCGCCTGGAACTCGCCACCGGCGTCCACGCCGGCGTCGTTCCCGTGGCCATCGGGCCCGAGCGTTCCCAGTGGCGGTCGCGCGGCCGTGACGATTCCGCCGGCGACTTCACCGTGCCCACATCCGACGTCGTCCGCTGGGGCGCGTGTCCACCGTGGCCGCTGGGTCCGCGGGTGCTGCTTCGCGACGGCGGCGTCATCGCCGGCCGCGTGGACTCCGCGAACGAGCGCGACATCGTCATCGTATCGCCGATCTTCGGGCCGCTCACGCTGCCAGCCGGCAGCGTGAGCGGCTACCGCGCCAGCCAGGCGACCGGGCCGGCCGCGGTCACCGCCGATGACCGGCGGCATCTGCTGCTCCTGGCCAATGGCGATCGCGTCGCGGCGCCACGGATCGAGTGGCGCGACGGCGCGGTGACGGCCGAACTTCCGTCTCGCGGATCTCCCCCGACGGCGACGCGGCAGGTGTCGATTCCGGCCGACATCGTCCGGGCCATCGACTTCTCCGCGCCGCCCGCGCCGATCACGTCGCCAGCGAGCGCAGCTCAGCGGCCACGCATCTGGGCGGCGACGATCGACGGGTCCCGGTTTTCGATCGCCGCGCTCGACCCCGCGCCGCCGGTCGGCGGCGGTCGCGTGCGGCTCGCCGTGTGGCCATCGCAAGCGGCGACGGCCGTGGAGTGCGATGCCGACGAGATTGTCGCGATCGGCGTGGACGGCGGCCGGGCGACGTTCCTCGCCGGCTTGCAGCCCGCGGCGTACGAACAAACCGACGCATTCGGGTCTGTCTGGCCGCTGGCCCGCGGGCAGACGGTCGCGGGAGCGTGGCCGGTGCTCCGGGGCGCGACTGGCTTCACGGCCCTGGGCCTCCACGCGGCGGCGCGTGTCCGCTATCGCCTGCGCGAGCCGGCGATCCGGTTCGAGTCGCTCGTGGCGGTGGACGACACGGCCGGGGCAGGGGGGAGCGTGGTCGTGCGGGTGCTGGCCGGTGCCGGCGCGGACGTCCGGGAGGTGTTCTCCTCCGACGTGCTCCGCGGCGGCGTGGCGCCACTACGGATCGGCGTCGATCTTCCCGCCGCCACGGAGTTCGAACTCGTCGTCGATCCCGCCGACGGGGGTGCGGTGCTCGACCGGACGCTCTGGCTCGATCCGCTCGTCGTGCTGCACAGCGACGCCGTCACCACTGCGGCCGACTGACTCGCGCCCAGCGCGGCCGAGACTTTCGAGCCGGCCGCGCCAGGCGTACGATGCCGTGGGCTTGGATCTGTCGCGCGAGAGACGAAACCCCCGCGCGGCCGCCCGCGGAGCGAGCAGCCTGCCATGAGCGGACTCGTCGGACACACGACGTATGGGCTGCTGGTTGCGCGAGAACTGCAGCGGCGCACATCCGCGGTCGCCCCGCTGCTCGACCGGCACCGTCCAGACTTTCTCTGCGGCTGCTATCTCGGCTGCGACATCCAGTGCATGCCCGAGGCGAGGTGCCGCGACACCGGCCGGGAGGTCGGCTTCGGCACGGTCCCGCTCGACGCGAGTCCGATCACGGGCGGCCCCGTGGCGCCCTGGAGCCTCGAGCACGCGGGGGAGTCCTACCGGCCCGACGTCATCCACAGGCTCTTCTACGGCCGGTCGCACCTCGTCTTCGGATGGAAGGGTGACGACGTCGCGCTGCGGGTGCCCTGGGAGCACCTGGCCGACTACTGCTCGCTGGCCATCCGCGACGCAGCCGACACCGAGAGAAGCCTCGCCTACGCCATCGGCTGGATGGTGCACATCGCGGGCGACAGCCTCATCAAATCCGTCCAGCCCGGCATCACCATGCGGCTGCTCGACGGCGTCTACACGCCGCGAAACCGCATCCTCCAGGATCGCTTCGCGTTCCACGTGATCGGCCGCGAACTGGCGGTCGACTGGCCCGGCACCTTCCGTGACATGGCCGCCACACCGGTCGAACCGTTCCAGTGCCACTGCATGCGGATCGACGAGCCCTCGGGCGAACTCGCGAGGGTCTTCGCGGCCGGCTGGAGGCCGGAGCTCGAGCCGCTGCTGCAGGCCGTGCTCACGGAGAATCGCCGCTGGCTCCCCCACCACGCCGACGACGTGCTGCGATCGGTGCGGCCGGACGACGAGGAATCCCGCCGGGCCTCCGGCGGGCTCACCCACGACGCGATGCTCGCCCTGGCGGAGGCCGCCGGCATGCGCCGCACGCTCGACGTCATCACGGCCGAGGCCGTCGACCTGATCGAGCGGACGCTGGAGCGGGTGCCCGACTGGCCGGGCAGGCGGTGAGTCGCGGTGGCGGAATCGCACCTGGCCATTGTCGAAAGAGCGGTGCCGCGGCTAGCGTACCCCGCATCCACGTGGAGAATCCGGCCATGACGACGCTCCGCCACGTTCGCCCTCTCCTCGCATGCGCGGCGTCGATCGCCGTGGCCGTCGCATCGGCCCGCGGCCAGCAGCCAGTGCGGCCGATCCCGCCACCCGGCATCGACGTGCCGGAGGCCGACGCGCAGCAGCTCGCCGAGGGGATCCGCCAGCTCGGCGGCCAGATCGAGCTGCTGCGCACGAAGCTCAAGAACAAGCCCCGTCATCTGGCCCTCGTTCCCGACGTGCAGATCTTCCACAAGTCGGCCGACTGGGCCCTGCGGCACCGGGAGTTCTTCGACCCCAAGCAGATCGCCGTCGCCAAGGAGCACGTCGTACGCGGCATGCAGCGGGCGCAGGAACTGGCCGCCGGCAAGCCCTCCTGGACGAAGGCCACGGGACTTGTCGTGCGGGGCTACGTCTCCGCGATCGACGGCTCCGTGCAGCCCTACGGACTGGAGATCCCGGCCGACTGGAAGCCAGGGGAGAAGACCGGCCGGCGGCTCGATTTCTGGATGCACGGCCGCGGCGAGAAGCTGAGCGAACTCGAATTCATCGAGCAACGGCTGAAGAACAAGGGGGAGTTCGCGCCGCCCGCCGCGATCGTGCTGCACCTTTACGGCCGCTACTGCTGCGCCAACAAGTTCGCCGGCGAGGTAGACCTCTTCGAGGCGCTCGCCAGCGCCCGCGAGCACTACGCGATCGACCCCGCCAGGCTCGTCGTCCGCGGCTTCTCGATGGGCGGCGCGTCGTGCTGGCAGTTCGCCACACACTTCGGCTCGCTGTGGGCCGCCGCCGCTCCTGGTGCCGGATTCGCGGAGTCGAAGGAGTTTCTCCGCCTCGGCACGAGCCCCGACAAGCCGCTGCCCTCGCCCTGGGAGCAGACGCTGTGGCGTTGGTACGACGCGACGGTCTACGCCGGCAATCTCGCCAACGTGCCCACGATCGCCTACTCCGGCGAGACCGACGGGCAGAAGCAGGCGGCCGACATCATGCTGAAGTTTCTCGATCAGGAAGGGCTCAGCGTCCCACACGTCATCGGCCCGCAGACTGCCCACAAGTACCATCCCGACTCGAAGCGGGAGATCGAGGAGTTTGTCGCCCAGGCTGTTGCCGAGCGGGTGGCCGTGCCCGAAAAAATCCGGTTCACTACCTACACGCTCATCTATTCGAAAATGGGCTGGGTGGAAGCGGAGGGCCTGGAGCGGCACTGGGAACGCGCCGACGTCGTGGCGGCGCTCGGAGCGGATGGCATCGAGGCCACGACCAAGAACGTCTCCGCGCTGTGCCTGCACGCCGGCGACGTGCCGCGGTTCGCCGCGGCCGCGACGATTCCCCTGACGATCGACGGCCAGCAGCTCGAGGTGCCGGTCGACGGCGGCCGGGCACGGGTGCACCGCGAGCAGGGGCGCTGGAAGGTCGGCCCCGCGCCGGCCGCCGGACTCCGCAAGCAGCCCGGGCTCTGCGGCCCGATCGACCACGCCTTCATGGCGCCGTTCGTGATGGTCAGGCCCACGGGCACGCCGCTCCACGAGAAGGTGGGACGCTGGGCCGCGGCCGAAGCCGTGCACGCGGCGGAGTTCTGGCGGAAGGTGTTTCGCGGCGACGCTCCCATCAAGGACGACACGGCCGTCGGCGATGCGGACATCGAGCGGTGCAACCTCGTGCTCTGGGGCGATCCGGCAAGCAACGCGGTGCTCGGCCGCATCCTGCCGCAGCTGCCCGTCGAGTGGACCGCCACGCGGCTGCGGATCGGCGGCGGCATGCACGACGCCGCGCACTGCGCGCCGGTGCTGATCTTTCCCAATCCGCTCAACCCGCGCCGCTACGTCGTGATCAACAGCGGCGTCACCTTCCGGGAGGAGGCGCTGCTCAACAACGCCAACCAGATCCCCAAGCTGCCCGACTGGGCGGTGCTCGATCTCGACAGCCCGCCCGACGCCGTGCGGCCCGGCAAGGTGCTCGCCGCCGGATTCTTCACCGAACGGTGGGAGCCGGCCAGCCCGTGAGCGGCCGCCGGTCGCCGGCCGCAGCCGCGCGGCCTACGCCCCGTACTTCCCGAACCGCAACGCGTGGGCCATCGCCAGCAGCATGAGGTGCTTGGCCGGAAACTGGCCGAGGCCGCCCCGCAGGCACTCCCGCTCCGAGAACTTTTCCAGGCCGTCGGGCCGGCAGGTGTCGGCCACCAGCAGCGTCGGCACCGGGTGCCAGCTGTGGCTCTTCAGCCGGCTCGGCGTGGAGTGGTCGCCGGTGACGATGAGCACGTCGGGCTTGAGCTTCTCGATCCGCGGGATCGCCCGGTCGAGCTCCTCGATCCGCTTCACCTTCTGGTCGAAGGCGCCGTCCTCGCCGGTGGAGTCGGTGTACTTGAAGTGCAGGAAGAAAAAGTCGTAGTCGTTCCAGCACTTCGCCAATTCGTCGATCTGTTCGTCGAGGGACTGGGCCTTGCCCACGAGCGTCATGCCGGCCAGCTGGGCCAGCCCCTTGTACATCGGATAGACGGCGATGGCCGCGGCGCGCAGGCCGTAGAGGTCAAGGTAACTGGGCAGCTGCGGCTTGGCGGCGAAACCCCGCAACACCATGCCGTTGGCCTTCTTCTCGTCGGCCAGGATCGCCGTCGCCTGCCGGACGAATTCCTTGGCGACCTCGGCCGTCCGCCGGGCGGCGGGGCGGGCGGCGGCGGGATCGAGCGGCGGCACGCCGGTCGCCTGCGGATCGGTGTCGGCCACCGCGCCGTCGAGACCCTGGCCGCGGAACACGACGACGAAGCGATGCTCCTTGACCGGCCGCACGAACGTCTCCACTCCGGCAATCTTCACCGCCTGCAGCCGCTCCACGACCTTGAAGCTCTCCTCCGAGGGGATCCGGCCCGCGCGGCGATCGCTGATGCGGCCGCCGGCATCGAGCGTGCAGAAGTTGCCCCGTGCCGCCACGTCATCGGGCCCGAGTTCGAAGCCGATGCCTGTGGCCTCCAGTGCGCCGCGGCCGATCTTGAAGGCCAGCGGGTCGTAGCCGAAGAGGCCGAGGTGGCCCGGTCCGGAGCCGGGCGTGATGCCGGGCAGCACCGGCACGCTCAGGCCGCTCGTGCCGCGGCGGGCGAGCGCGTCGAGGTGCGGCGTGCTGGCGGTCTCGAGCTCCGTCCTGCCGCCCGGCTCCATCGGCAGGCCGCCCAGGCCGTCGGCGACCAGCATCACGATCTTCGAGCCATTCTTCTCGACCAGTTCACGCACCAGTTCATGCTCTGTCACGATGATTCCAGCTCCTCGGGGTGTGCACACGGTTTTCGGCCGTTTGCCCGCGACCTGCAAGGGGAGCGGGCGGGACAGGGGGGCGACGCGGGCCGATCAGCCCGGCGCGGCGTCCGCGGCCGGGTCGGGGCAGACCTCCACGGCCCGCCGCAGCGCGTACCGCGCGATCAGGTGGATCAGAAAGCCGACGGGGCCGGCGAGAAACGTGAGCACGAGCGCCAGTGTGCGGACCGGCCACGGCAGGCCCAGGCGGACGGCGTCCCGGGCGATCCACGCCCCCACGACCATGTCGAACACGAGGTAGTGCGCCCAGGCCGCCGCGAAGACCCAGTCATCGGCAAACACGGCCCGCAGACCGGCGAGCGTCGTCACGTCACCCGGCGGCGGCCCGTTCGTGGCGAACTTCCAGCCGATCACCGTGGCGTAGCAGGCCGCCAGCAGCCCCGGCACGACAACCGCGCAGAGGAGGTGCGACACGAACCGCCGGCCCGGGGCGGCCACCAGCACGATCCAGGCCACGAGCGCCACGGTGTTGGTGACCTGGAAAAACTGCTCTGCCATCGTCGCGTCCACTACCATTCACGCGTTGGTATACGGTCGTCGCGAGCCGACGCGGCCCGCCCGGCCCGCCGCCGCGATGCAGAGCCTACCCCCTGCCGCCCGCCCCACACCATTGCGATCCGCGCGATGAGCGTCATCCGCCCGAAACCACCTGAGG
>JBIJCD010000296.1:0-4891 GCA_044344895.1 Pirellulales bacterium
GCGGGAGCAGGAGGTCGAGCGGCTGCTCGTGCAGCTGGAGGCGCGGCTGCGGGCGATGCTGCGGGCGGAGCGGGCCGTGCTGGCGGCCGCGGAGAAGCTGGCGGCGGAGCAGACGCAGGCCGACCGCGAGCGGGAGCTCGAGGCGGCCCGGCTGTCGCGGGAGCAGAACGGCATCGGCGCCGACGCGGCGCGGGCGCTGACGCTGGTGCGCGACGACGGCTCGGCGGTCGCGATCCCGGAAGCGCTCGAACAGGTGCGCGAGGATTCGAGCCAGGCGGCGGCTCGGCTGGCGCGAGGAGACGTGGGAGGCACGACCCGCGGCATTCTCCAGGACCTGGTCTCGAACCTCGAGGAGATGATCGCCGCGCTGGAGAAGGCGCAGCGGGAGCAGCAGGCCCGGCAGTCGGGCGGACCCGGCGGCCGTCCGGCCGAGCCGGGCGAGCAGCCGCTGGTCGACAAACTGTCCGAGCTGAAGATGATCCGCTCGCTGCAGATGCGGGTGAACGGTCGCACGAAGCGGTTCTCCAAACTCCTCGCCGACGGCGCCGAACAGGCCGAGGAGCCCGAGTTGCTCGACGCCCTGGAGCGGCTCGCGCAGCGGCAGCACAAGATCGAGCGCGCCGCCCACGACATCGTCACCGGCCGGGCCGAGTGAACGACGGCCGCCCGTTCAGCCGGGAAAAACGCCGCCAAGCGGATGCCGGCGGTCGTTTCCTGCCCGGCGGGCCGGGTTCGGGATCGTCGTGTCGGGTATGATGACGGATGCCGGGCGAGCGGTCGGCAGCTGGTCGGAAGGGAGTTGTGCGTGTTCGGTCGTCGCGTCGTTTCGCTGCGCTGCCTCGCCGTGCTGTGCGTTCTGCTGAACGCAGCGGGGGTCGCGGCCATGCCTGCGGCCCGCGAGTCGGCCGACGGCGAATTCGACCGGCAGCCCTCGTGGCGTATCCCGCAGCAGGCCGACGTCGGCGGTCGCATGCTCGCCTGGCTGGACGCCTTCGCGGCCTCCCACCCCGGCTCGGCCGACGCCGTCGCGGTGGAGCGGACGGCCTGGTCGGCCGCGGCAGCCGGCGATGAACGGCGGGATCTGCTCGATCAGGTGATGGATTCGCTGTCCCGGGTCGACGAGCGGTGCGCTGCGGCGCAGCGGAGCCTTTCGGCTCCGGCGGGGCTCGAGTGGCTCGCGGAGCCCGGCACCGATGCCTTCCAGCGGGAGGCGGTCAGGCTCTGGCTCGGACGCGAGTGCGTCCGTCGCGACCGGTTCGACGACGGTCTCGCCCTGCTCGAAGGGCTCGACGTCGACGCGGCCGTCGACCCGGCGACGCTGTTGTTTCATCTGGCCGCCTGCCAGCACTGGCTGCTGAAGTCTGACGCGGCGGTCGAGTCGCTCGACCGGCTGTTGGAGCGGTCGGGCGAGATTCCGGTCCGCTACGAACGGGTGGCGCGGCTGCTGCGGGCCGACATCGCCGCGCTGGAGGACGAGTCGCTCGACCACATCGCGAGGCGGATGCGAGACATCACCCGGCGGCTCGATCTCGGCCGTGCCGGTCCGCAGACGCTCGCCGTTCAGGACGGTGTCATCGAATCGCTCGACAAGATGATCAAGGCCATCGAGCAGCAGCAACAGCAGCAGAGCCAGTCGTCGGGCGGCGCTGGCGGTTCGGGGCGGGGCGGCAACGGCACGCCGATGGACGACAGCCGCATCGCCGGCGGCAAGGGGCCCGGCGAGGTGACGAAGCGCGACATCGGCGAATCCGACGGCTGGGGCAAGCTGCCGCCGCACAAGCGAGAGGAGGCGCTGCAGCAGATCGGTCGGGAGTTCCCGGCGCACTATCGCGAGGCGATCGAGCAATACTT
Organism: Pirellulales bacterium; assembly: GCA_044344895.1. Lineage (GTDB taxonomy): Bacteria > Planctomycetota > Planctomycetia > Pirellulales > UBA1268 > CAMCQY01. Next base: position 1,852 of record JBIJCD010000296.1, read on the forward strand.
CAAGCGGCTGGCCAGTGGCGAGGAGAAGCGGTAGTGCGCATCCCCGGCGGCGGTGCTCGATTCGCACGGTTGGCGTGGGCAACGCTCGCGTTCTGGTGCGCCGCGTACGTCATTCAGCCGGGCGAGCCGGCCACGCTCCTGGCCGCAGACGGCAGTCCGACGGTGCACGTGCAGCAGGGCGATGGCACCGTGAGCTCCGGGCGGCTGCTGGGCATCGGCACTACCGAGGTGCGGCTGGCGGATGCGGCCGGCGGCGCCGTCGCGGTGCCGGTTGAACGGGTGCGGACGGTCCGGGTCGCGGAGGCCGCGGCCGACGGCGATCGCCGCATCATCCTGACGCTGATCGACGGTTCGACGCTGGCGGGGGACGAATTCACGTGGGACGGGAAGGGGCCGGTGGAACTCGCTCGTCCGGAAGGTCGCGTCGAGATTCCGGCGGTCCGTGTGCGGTCGGTGGCCGTGCTCGCGGATGGCGGCGCCGCGGCCGGCTGGCAGGCGGCGGTCCCGGAGGGCGCGTCGAGCGATCTCGTGGTGGTCGGAAACGCGGAGAGCCACGAGTTCGTGGAGTGCGCCATCACGGCCGTGTCGCCGGAGACCGTGACGGTGATACTCGACGAAGAAACGATCCCGGTGAAGCGAGCGAAGGTGATCGGCATGCAGTGGCTGCGAACCGACGGTGGCGGGCCACAGGGCCGTGTGGCCGTGGCGGTGGCCGGCGGCCGGCTGCTGGGCGAGCGGGTTGAGTGGTCCGCGGATGGTATGTCGGTGGACGGCGAGATTCGGCTGCCCGCGTCGATGTTTGCGGGGGTCGACTACGCCGCGGGCCGGACGATCGGGCTCGCCGGCCTGGTAGTCGACAAAGTGGCCGTGGAGCCGTGGTTCGGCGGGCTGGGCCGAGGGGGCGACGGCCTCGACGCCTTCTTCGCACCGCGGGAGGTCGCCGCGGCTTCCAGCCAGGGACCGGCCACCCCCAGATCGTCGCTCATCATGCGTCCGCGGACGGTGGCCACCTGGCGGCTGCCCGCCGACAGCCGCCGGTTTCGTGGCGTGATCGCGGCGGCTGGCGGCCCGCAGGCCGTCGATCCGGTGGCCGTCGCGGTGGCGGTAGACGATCGCGAACTCTTCCGCCGGCAGATCGACGGCACGACCGTGGGCTCTGCCGAAGACGGCAAGGCCGCCGGCGAGGATGGGCCGGTCGGCGTTCCCGTGGATGTCGACGTCACGGGCGGGCGAAGGCTGACGGTGACCGTCGACTTTGGTTCGGCGGGCGGCATCGGCGGGGCGATCTTGTTCAGGGATGCCGTCGTCGAGCGGTAGCGATGGCGTCAGTGATTCACAGGGTGATGGCGATGCAGCGCACGAACAGATCGCGGGACCCGCGGCGGCACGGCGGTGACGGCCGTCGGCACGTGGCGCTGGCTGGCGTGCAGGTGGTCCGGACCGTGATCTGGATGATGGCCTGCCTGGTGGCCTGGCCGGTGGCGGTCGATCCGGCCACGGCCCGGGCCGACGACGTCGCCCCGGCGGTGCTCGACGCGCAGCGGCGACGGATCGACGTCATCCAGCAGGCCTCGGCCGCGGCGGTCGCGATCTTCGCCGGCGACGCCGGGGGCGGCTCCGGCGTGCTGATCAGCCCCGACGGCTACGCGTTGACCAACTTCCACGTGGTGCAACCGGCGGGCGTGGCGATGAAGTGCGGGCTATCCGACGGCCGCGTCTACGACGCCGTGCTGGTGGGGCTCGACCCGACCGGCGACGTCGCTCTGATCAAGCTGCTGGGCCGCGACGATTTCCCGTTTGCGGAGCTCGCCGACAGCGACGAGGTCGAGGTCGGGGACTTCTGCTTCGCGGCCGGCAATCCCTTCCTGCTGGCCACCGATTTCCAGCCTTCGATCAGCGTGGGCATCGTGTCGGGCATCCACCGCTACCAGTTTCCCGCGGGCACGATCCTCGAGTACGCCGATTGCCTGCAGGTGGATGCGGCGATCAACCCGGGCAACTCCGGGGGCGGCTTGTTCGACGACCGCGGCCGCGTGATCGGCGTCAACGGACGGGCGTCGTTCGAGAAGCGCGGCCGGGTGAACGTCGGCGTGGGATATGCGATCTCCTCGAATCAACTGCGGAACTTCCTCGGCATGCTCAAGGGAGGCCGCCTCGTCGATCACGCCACGCTGGGGGCGACCGTGGCCACGAGCGCCGACGGCCGCGTGGTCGTGTCGGACATCCTCGATTCCTCCGACGCGTGGCGGCGCGGCCTGCGGTACGACGACGAGATCGTGTCGCTGGCGGGCCGCAGCGTCCGCACGGCGAACGCGTTCAAGAACATCCTCGGCACGCTGCCGGCCGGCTGGCGGGTGCCACTGGTCTACCGCCGCGGGGGCCGCCGCGAGGAGATCCTCGTCAGGCTCGCCGGCGTCCATGCGGCGGCCGAACTGGCGGCGATCGTGGAGGGCAAGGACCCGCGGCGATCCGGAAAGAAGCCCGGGCCGCGCGACGGGCAGCCGCCGCCCGACGGCCACGACCAGGATCGGCCGGAGGGCGGTCCGGAGGACGCGGCCGCAGGCCGGCCGGCACCCTTGCCCGACGCGGTCCGCGGCCTCTACGAGCCGAAGCGGGGCTACACGAACCACCATTTCAATCTGATGGAGCGCGACCGGGTGATGCGGCAGGTCGCCACCAGTCTGGCCGGCGCGTTCGGCGGCCGCTGGACGCTGACGGGGAAGCTGGCGACGGGAGAGGATTTCCGGATCGAACTGTCGGACTCGGAAGGCATGATCGACCTGCCCACCGGCACCACCCGGGTCGACGCCACGGGCCAGCTCGACGCCAACCCGAGCCCGCCCGGCAGCGGCGGCATGCTGGCGGCACTGCTGCTGTGGCGCCGGCTGCTGTTGGCGGCCGGCGACGCAGCCGAAGCCAGCGGGCCGCTCGGCCGCACGGGCTACTGGGGAACGGCGCCGCTCGACCCGGGGGCGTTGGGGCGGGCCGACCGCCTGCGGCGTGTGGACGTACTGGAATCCTCGGTGGCGGGCGTGGACTC
>JBIJCD010000281.1:0-5255 GCA_044344895.1 Pirellulales bacterium
ACCGGCGCCGTGGTCGGGGTCGATCTCTGGACGGCTCCCGACGCCGATCCGTGCGAGGTACGGTTCACCGAGGTGTTGCCGAACCATCCGCAGGGCATGCCGGCCGTGATCGAAGTGCGGCACGGCAACGACGTCTTCGGCGTGTTTCGCGTGGAAACGGCGGTGCTCGAGATGGCGACGGGCGAGGCCGCGAAACGCGGGGGCGACGCCCCGCCGGGAGGCGGTACATGACGCGGCGTTGTGCGGTCGTCATCGCCATCATCTGGGCCGCGTCCATCGAGGTCGCAGCCGCCGCGGAGCGGGCTGCCCTTTCGCCGCAGCAGACCATCGCCGCCGCGGCGCGGAAGATCGTCAAGGTCCACGGCGCGGGCGGGCTGCGGGGCCTCGAGTCGTATCAGACGGGGGTGCTCGTCTCGCCCCAGGGCCACATCGTCACGATGATGAGCACCGTGCTCGACTCGGACGAGCTCGACTGCGTGCTCGACGACGGCCGCAGGTACCGCGCCACGGTGCTCGGCGTCGATCCGCGGCGCGAGCTGGCGGTGCTGGCGATCGAGGCGGAGGAACTGCCGGCGTTCCTGCTCCCCGGGGGACCGGCGGCCGCCGCGGCGGAACGGGTCCCGGTCGGCACCCGGATCTTCGCGCTCTCCAACCTCTTCGGAGTGGCCGTGGGCGACGAGCGGGTCAGTGCCCAGCACGGCGTGGTGGCGGCCGTCGTGCCGCTGGAGGCCCGTCGCGGGGCCTACGAGGTGCCCTATCGCGGCGCCGTCTACATCCTCGATTGCACGACCAACAATCCGGGCTCGGCCGGTGGCGCGGTAGTGGATTGGCGCGGCCGGCTCGTGGGCATGCTGGGGAAGGAACTCCGCGCCTCCGGCAGCGGCACCTGGCTCAACTACGCCGTGCCAGTCGACGAGGTGGCGGCGGCCTACGCCGAGATCGTCGACGGCACCGCTGCGGCTGCCCAGCCGGCGCCGGGGACCCCGGGTGCCCCGGGCTTCGATCCCCTGTCACTGGGACTCGTCATGGTGCCCGACCTGCTCGATCGCACGCCGCCGTTCATCGAATCTGTGGCGGCCGGCTCGGCCGCGGCTCGGGCGGGGATGCGGGCTGACGACCTGGTGATCGCGGTCGGCGGCCGAACGGTGGCATCGCGGGCGGCGCTCCAGCAGGCGCTCGGCGACCTGGCCGAGGGCGATCCGGTGCGGCTGTCGATCGTCCGCTCGGGTGCGCTCGTCGAATGCGATCTCGGGCCGCGACCGCGTGCCGAAAGGAAGCGATGAACAGCCGCGTCCGCCCCTCGTCCCGGGCCGCATTGCTCGTCGTTTTGGCAACGCTGCGCCTCTCGCTGTGCGCGTCGTCACACGCCGTGGCGGCCGACGAACTGCCTTTCCAGGAAGAGGCGGCGATCCGTGCCGCGGTGGCCCGCGTCGCCGCGTCGACGGTCCGAGTCGAGCCGGCGGGCGTGTCGGAAGCGGCGCTCGGATCGGGGGCCGAAGCGAATCCGGCCAGCGGGCCTTCGACGGGCATCGTCGTCGAACCGGGCTGGGTGCTGGCCACCGCATTCGCCGTGCCCAAGGACGCCCGGGAGGCGATCGTGGTGCTGCCCGCGGGCGGCCGCCGGGTGGCGCGGGTGATCGGCCGGGATCTGTCCCGAGGGCTCGTCCTCCTGCGGATCGAGGATACGACGGCACCGCCCGTGGCGGAGTGGGTGCCTCGGGCCGAACTCGCGGTGGGCCAGTGGTCGATCGCAGTCGGACGGGCCTGGGATCTCGCCGAGCCGAGCGTCGCCGTGGGCGTCATCTCCGCGGTGAACCGGTCGTGGGGTCGGTCGGTGCAGACCGATGCGTCCGTGTCTCCCGCGAACTACGGCGGTCCGCTCGTCGACATCGCCGGCCGTGTGATCGGCATCGTAGCGCCGCTGCCGGCAGACACCGCTGGCATGAATCTGGGAACTGAGCTCTACGACTCCGGGATCGGCTTCGCCGTGCCCCTGGAGGACGTGGTCCGCGTGCTGCCGCGGCTGAAGGATGGCGAGTCGCTGGCCGCCGGGGTGCTCGGCATCGGCTATGCGTCCCGCGACCCATTCACGGCACCCGCGACGATCGCCACGTGCCGGGCCGGATCGCCCGCCGCGAAGGCCGGCCTGCGGCCAGGCGACACCATCGTGTCGGCCGACGGCAGGCCGGTGACACGGATCGCGGAGCTCCGGCACGTGCTTGCGCCGCGGTACGCCGGCGACACGGTCGAGCTGATCGTCGAACGGCCGGCGCCGAAGATGGCCGAGTCGAGGCCGGCCGACACGACGCCCGATGGTGCGGCGGCGGCGGCAGCCGATGAGGCCCGTGGCACGCCGTCGCGGCTGACCCTGCGGGTCGAACTGGTAAAGGAACTGCCGCCGTGGCGGCGGCCCATGCTGGGCATCGTGCCGGAGCGGTCGACGGGCCGGGACGCCGCGAAGTCGCCCGTCAAGGTCGCCTGGGTCTGGAGTGGCGGCCCGGCCGCCGCAGCCGGCGTGGCGGCGGGAGACGTGATCGAGGCGGTCGTGCCTGCGGCCGGGGCGGGGGAGCCTGCCGGCGACGACGTGGTCGTCGAATCGCCCGCCGCGCTGGCGGGCATCGTGGCGGGCATGGAGCCGGGCAGATCACTCGGGCTGGTCATCTCGCGCGACGGTCAGCGGAAGACGATGCCGGTGGAGTTGGCGATCCTGCCTGCCGACCTGCCGGGTGATTTCACCGCCCAGGTGCCGCCGTTCGTGCCGCAGCAGCCCGCGCCGCTGCCTGCCGGCGGTGACGCGGTCGTGGTCGAGCGGCTGCAGGCCGCCGAGGTCGCCAAGCCGCCGCTGGTGGTGCTGCCTGCCGTCGCCCCGCGGGAACCGCTCGGGGTGCTCGTCTATCTCGATCCGCCCCGCGGCGACATCGATGAGAAGGAGGCCGCGGCGTGGAAGCGGGTGGCAGCGCGGCACGGCGTGGCGGTGATCCTGCCCGGATCCGCGGATCCCCAGCGCTGGGGCCGCGAGGACATCGGCGGCATCAAGCGGGCGCTGGCCACGTTGGCCGCCAAGCGGGCGATCGATCCTGCACGGATCGCGGTCGCGGGGCAGGGCGCGGGGGGAGCGTTCGCATGGCTGGTTGCGGACGCGCTCGGGCCGGTCGTGAAGGGAGTGGCGATGATCGACGCGACGCTGCCGCGGCAGGCGACCGTGGAGCCGGTCGAGCCCGGCCGCTCGCGGTGGGTGCTCTTCGGATCGACAGCCGGCCAGCCGCCCGCCCGAATCGATGCGGATCGGCGGCGGCTCGAACAAGCGGGTTACAGCGTCGGCGGCGTGCCGGGTAACCAGGAGGCAGCCGCTGTCACCGGCCTGCTCGCCGCCTGGGTCGACGCATTGGGCGTGCTGTGATCCCGTCCGTCGGCGACAGGGGACCGGTGGCGGTGCCGGTGTTGTTCGCCGATGCGGATCTCGTCGTCGTCGACAAGCCCGCGGGAATTCCCAGCGTGCCGGCCCGCACCAGGGCCGATCCTCCCTGCGTGGCGGCGCTGCTGCGGGACGAATACGGCCGGGTCGAAGCCGTCCACCGGCTCGACCGCGACACGTCGGGCCTGCTCGTGCTGTCGCGAACGCACGCGGCCCGTGTCGTACTGGGGCGGGCCTTCGAGGGGCGGGCCGTGCGGAAGCGGTACGAGGCGGTCGTGGAGGGGGCGGTCGCGGCCACAGCCGGTGAGATTCACCTCCCCCTCGCGCCCGATCCATGGCGGCCGCCGCGGCACCGCATCGACCCCATTCAGGGGCGGATCGCGATCACCCGCTGGCGGCTGCTCGCGCGGACCGAGGTGGCGAATCGGCCACGGTCGTGGCTGGAACTCGAACCCGTGACGGGACGCTCGCACCAGCTGCGGGTGCAGCTGGCCTGGCTGGGCACGCCGATCGTGGGTGACCCGCTCTATGGCCGGCCGTGGCTGGCGGCAGCGGCGGAGCGATTGGCGCTGCACGCGTCCTGGCTGCGGTTCCCGCACCCGGCCGATGGCCGCCCGTTCGAGATCGATTCGCCCAGCCGCTTCGGCCCGGAAGCAGCCGCGGACGCCTCAGCCTGAGGCGTCTGGCCGCCCCCGTGGTGCGGCGAGTGTCCGCTTGTTGGCTGGATCTGCTGGATCGATGGACGCAGCCGAGCGGCTCGCCGCTCGCGAGTGCATGGTTCCTGTGCAGCCCCGATGCGCAAAAACTGTGCGGCCGGGATGCGATCGCCCGCGCACCTGGTCGACCGGAGAGATTTCGCGTTCTGAACTCCGCGGGACATGATCAGGTTTTTCCCCGTTCTTCAAGGGTTTTTTGAGCGCGGCCCAAGCTGCCTTGTCGATGGTCGCCTACCCCGCCTGCCGAGTTTGGCACGCTCTTTGCAACTCTCGGAGGTCATTGGTGCTCAGGGTGTTGCCTGGCCCCCGGTGAGGCAAACGCTGCGGAGGCGTCCCCCATCGGTCTGATCTTCCTTCTGGAGTCGCATGATGCGGTCATTCTTCTACTCCCCGCTCGGGGAGCGGGCGGACAGTGTGCGCAGGCGAAGGCTCGATTTCGGCCCGGCTGTTGCGCGGTCGGCATTCACCGGATTCTCCGGAGCTAGGGTTGCACCGGCGTTCCTCGGACTCGGGGTGGCCGTGGCGTTCCTATTGGCGGTTGGATCGTGCTCGGCTCTCGCGCAAGATGCGGCGGTGGCCGATGCAGCCCCCGCCGCGACGGCGACCGCTGCGCCGGCGATCGCCGTTCCCGACGCCGCGCAGATGGTCAAGAACCTCTGGCTGGCGGCCGACACGGTCTGGGTGCTCGTGTGCGGCATGCTCGTGTTCTTCATGAACCTCGGGTTCGGCTGCGTGGAGTCGGGTTTCGCCCGGGCCAAGAACTGCGTCAACATCCTGTCCAAGAACTTCGTCGTCTTTGCCGCGACGGTCATCGGGTTCTGGCTCATCGGCTGGGACCTGATGTTCGGTACGGACAGCGGCGGCTGGATCGGCAACTCCGGTGCCTGGATGGTGGGCGGTGCGGACAACAGTCCTGCCATCGGCGACCAGTATCAGGGCGCCTACGGTGCGATTAGTTGGACGAGCGTGCCGCTGTGGGCGAAGTTTTTCTTCCAGCTCGTGTTCGCCGGAACGGCCGCGACGATCGTGTCCGGGGCGGTGGCCGAGCGGATCAAATACCACTCGTTCATCATCTTCAGCTTCGTGATGGCCCTGGTCATCTATCCCGAAGCTGAAGATGATGA
>JBIJCD010000508.1:0-2619 GCA_044344895.1 Pirellulales bacterium
GCCCGGGGGAGCCCGTGGGCGGCCACCGCGTAGGCGCCCACGACGAGGTATTCAACGCCCTCGTCGGCCAAAGCGCTCAACATCTCGGCGAAGTCTCGATTCATCGCAAGGCTTTCCGCTGAACGCCCAGGCTGCGACAGTGAGGGGCCACACCAGCTGAATTCGTTCAGCCATGCTCATCGCGTCATAAGGAGACCGCTCCGCGTCGCCGAGCCTGCCGAGCCACTCCTGCGACCGCGCAGCGTTCCTGCACTCGGTGGAGACACCTGCGGTTGGATCATCGAGAGGCGCGGAAGGCGACCGGGGAGTGACCATAGTGTGATTATACCCTCGACGACCTCTCACAGACCCTCGGCCTGCAGGCGGCCCTCGACGACGTCGGCCATCTCGCGGGCCTGATCCTCGAGTTCCTGCAGGAGCTCGAGATCGTCGTCGTCACTGGCACGGCGGGCGAGGAAGAGCAGAAACTGGGCCTCGTTCCGCCAGGCCTTGAGCCAGTCGGGCCGTGAGGCGACCGGCTTGTGGACGAGCCACTCCAGCCGTTCGAACGGATCGCCGGCCGAGTCCATGGCGTGTCCTGTCGCGGTGAAGGTCTCGGGAGCAAGTCGCGGGAGCCGCGTCAGCCGCGGTGGAGCACGAAGCCCTCGATCGCCTCGTATTCGGGCAGGCCGAGCCGGTCGTAGAGGCGGGCGGTGTCGCGGTTGCGGTCCTCGGCCCGCTGCCAGAACTCCCGCGGGTCGGTGGGCCCCGGAAAGAGCGCCCGATCCTTCTGGCTCTCGTGCTTGAAGATCGCCATCCGCTTCCGCTTCACCTCGTCGGGCGAGAGGGGCACGGCCATGTCGATCTCGTGCGGCTCCCACTCCTGCCAGGCTCCGCGGTAGAGCCACAGCTCGCAGCTCCGGGTCCAGTCGCGGGATGCCAGCGACTCCATCGCCTTGAAGACCGCCGCCAGGCAGACGCGATGGGTGCCGTGCGGGTCGGAGAGGTCGCCGGCCGCGTAGACCTGGTGCGGCTTCACTTCATCGAGCAGTCTCGCGGTGATCGCGATGTCGTCGGGGCCGATCGGCTTCTTGCGGACGCGACCAGTTTCGTAGAAGGGCAGGTCGAGGAAATGGATGTGCTCCGGCTTCACGCCGGAGTAACGGGCGCCGGCCCGGGCCTCCGTCCGCCGGATCAGTCCCTTTACGGCCTGGAGTTCGGGGATGTCAACGGCCCCGGCGTGCTTCGTGCGGAGGAACGTGCGGATCTTGTCGGCGATCTCGCTCGGCTTCGTGCCCACCTCGAACGCCCGGCAGAACTCCTCGACGAAGTCGACGTGGCGGTCGGCCGACTCGTCCCAGACCGCGATGTTGCCGCTGGTCTGGTAGGCGACGTGCACCTCGTGCCCCTGCTCGCAGAGGCGGATGAACGTGCCGCCCATGCTGATGACGTCGTCGTCGGGGTGCGGGCTAAAAATGACGACCCGCTTGGGAAACTCCTCCGCGGCGGCCCTGCCGGGGGCGGCCGTGCCGACGGCCCGGACCTTCCGCGGGTGCCCCGGGCCGCCAGCGGGCCAGCCGGTGATCGTGTCCTGCATCGCGCGGAAGACCTCGATGTTGAGGTCGTAGACCCGGCCGCGGTTGCTGACGAGATCCTGCAGGCCATGCTCGCTGTAGTCCTCGTCAGTCAGCTTGAGGATCGGCTTCTTGAGCTCGAGCGACAGCCAGATGACAGCCTTTCGCGTCAGGGCGTCAGTCCACTCCAGGCCCATCGTGTCGAGCGGGCCCACGATCCAAGGCGACTCGAACCGCGTGAGCCGGGCGGCCGCGGCCCGGTCGAGGACGAACCGGGCGTCGGCATGCTGCTGCAGGGCGCTTGCCGAGACGTGGCTGCAGGGCGGCTCCTCGACCGCCTTACGGACGATCGGCGCCTTGTGCTCGCCGAACGCCAGCAGCACGACGCGGCGGGCGTCGAGGATCGAGCCCACGCCCATCGTGATCGCCTGGCGGGGCACGTTCCACTCGCCGAAGAAGTCGCTGGCCGCGTCGGCCCGCGTCACGCCGTCGAGTGTGATGAGCCGCGTGCGGCTCTCGAGCGCGCTGCCGGGCTCGTTGAAGCCGATGTGGCCGGTGCGGCCGATGCCCAGCAGCTGCAGATCGATGCCGCCCGCCTCGGCGATCTGCTCCTCGTACCGCGCGCAGGCCTCGGCGACCTTTTCCCGAGGCAGCGTGCCATCGGGAATGTGGATCGCTGCCGCCGGGATGTCGAGGTGGTCGAAGAGGTGCTCCCGCATGAAGCGGTGGTAGCTCTGCAGTGCATCGGGCTGCATCGGCCAGTATTCGTCGAGGTTGAACGTGACGACGGTCTTGAACGACACGCCCTCCTCGCGGTGCAGCCGGATCAGCTCGTCGTAGACCGCCACGGGCGTGCTGCCGGTGGCGAGGCCGAGGACCGTCGTCTGGCCGGCCGCTGCCCGCGACTGGACGAGGTCGGCGATCTCGCGGGCCACCGCCCGACTGGCCTCGCCCGGCTGGTCGTAGACGGTGACGGGCAGCCGCTCGACGGTGTGCACGTGCGGCAGCGGGCCGCGATAGATCGGGGTGGAAGGGGTGGGCGTCACTGCGGGCTTGGCTGCGGGCA
>JBIJCD010000509.1:0-2615 GCA_044344895.1 Pirellulales bacterium
CGCCACGCGGCCGCCCGATGCCACTGCGGCCGACGGTCTGCGGATGGTCGGTGCGAAGGTGTTCGCGGCGGCCGCCGCCGGTGCCACGCCGCCGGCCGTCACGGCGTTGACGGCATCGCCGCGGTCGCGGCTGCTGGCGGTGGCCGACACGGCCGGCGGCATCCGGCTGGTGCAGACGACCACGGGCGCCACGGTCGCGTCCGTGCGGGCCGCGGCTCCGACGGGGCTGGCCGGCGCCGCCACCCAGCTGCTGATCACGCCCCGCGAAAACAGGCTGCTGGCCGCCGACGGCCGACGGCTGGCCTCCTGGGAACTCTCCGCCGGATACCCGCAGGTGTCGTGGCGGTCGCTCTTCGGCCGTGTCTGGTACGAGAAGTATCCAGGCGCCGTCCACGCCTGGGAGACCACGGGTCACGAGGCGTTCGAGTCGAAGTTCGGGCTCGTGCCACTGATCTTCGGCACGCTCAAGGCGACGCTCTACTCCATGCTGTTTGCCGTGCCCATCGCCATCCTGGCGGCCATCTACTCCAGCCAGTTCATGCATCCCCGCTGGAAGTCCCGCATCAAGCCGACGATCGAGATGATGGCCAGCCTGCCGAGCGTGGTGCTGGGGTTCATCGCGGGCCTGATCCTGGCACCGGTCGTGGAGCGGTCGTTGATGACGTTTCTGTCGGCGCTCTTGTGTGTGCCGCTGGCCCTGCTCTGTGGCGCCCACCTCTGGCTGCTGCTGCCGGCGGGCTGGCGGAGCCGGTTCGCGTCCTGGAGATTTCCGTTGATCGCCGGTGTCGCGCTGCCGGCGGGCTGCGTCGCGGCGCGGATCGCGGCTCAGCCGTTGGAGCGGCTGCTGTTCCAGGGGGACGTCGCCGCCTGGCTCGACGGCCGCGGTGGCAGCGGTTTCGGCGGCTGGGTGATCTCCCTCCTGCCGCTGGCGGCGGTGGCGGCGGCCGCGGGCGTGGGCCGGTTCGTCAACCCGTGGCTGCGGCGCAGCAGCCGAAACTGGTCGCAGCAGCAGGCGGCGCTGGCTTCGCTGGGCACGTTCGTGCTGGGGCTGCTTTTGACCCTGGGCCTGGCGTTCGCGGCGGCGTCGTTTTTCGACGCGCTGCGGCTCGACACCCGCGGCGGCCTGTTCGGGACCTACGTGCAGCGCAACTCGCTGGTGGTCGCCATCGGCATGAGCTTCGCGATCATCCCGCTGATCTTTACGATCGCCGACGACGCGCTGTCTGCGGTGCCCGACCACCTGCGCAGCGCCTCGCTCGGGGCCGGCGCCACACCCTGGCAGACGGCGATCCGCGTCATCGTGCCCGCCGCCGCAAGCGGCCTGTTCTCGGCAGTGATGATCGGGCTCGGCCGGGCCGTCGGCGAGACCATGATCGTGCTCATGGCGGCGGGCAACACGCCGCTGATGGGCTGGAACATCTTCAACGGTTTCCAGACGCTGTCGGCGGCTATCGCCACCGAGCTGCCCGAGGCGGCGCGGGGCAGCGCCCATTACCGCGTGCTGTTCCTCGCCGCGCTCACGCTCTTCGCGATGACGTTCGTGGTCAACACAGCCGCGGAGGTCGTGCGGCAGCGGTTCCGCAGGAGGGCCCATGAGCTCTGATCCCGCGCGGCCGCGGCGGAAGCGTTCGGCACATTCGAATCTCGCATCCCACGGCGAGCCATGGGTGTGGCTGACCGGGGGGGCCCTGGCCCTGGCGCTGGCGATGATCACCGGGCTGCTGCTGTTCATCGCCTGGCGGGGGGCGGCCACGTTCTGGCCGCAGCCGCTGGAGCTGGCGGAGCTGCGCGACGGCCGCCGCGTCCTGGGGGAGATCTCGGAGCGCGAAGTGGAGGCCGACGGCAAGGGCCCGCGAAGCCGCAGGCTCGTTCGCACCGCCAACTACGAGATGTCGGGCAACCACTACGAATGGCTCTACGACGCGGCCATCGCGGGCACGAGCCGGCCGGAGTGGGCGACTGCCGTGGACCGGCTGGAGTCGGGCCGATTCCACGGATTCCCGTCGCGGCTGCTGCACGGCGACCGGGTCGTCGCCGAAGGCGCTGCCGACACCTGGGCCGCTTTCGAGAGGGAGCACCCCGAGGTGCGCCGGCGGTGGCGGGAGGTGACGCGGATCGACAGGCACGACCGCGGTGCACTGCAGCGCCGGCTGCGGGCCGCCCGGCTGGCCGTCGTGCAGGCGGAGCTCGACGGCAAGGACACGGCTGCGGCCACCGCCGCGGAGCGGCGGGTCATCGACGAGGTTGGTCGGGAGTCCGGCCTGCTCGACGAGCGGACGAAGCGGCTGCGCGGCGAGAACGAGGGCTGGGCAATCGAGTTCACCACGGCCGACGGCGGCACAAAGCTCATCCCGCTGGACGGCATCGTGCGGGCCTGGCAGCCGAACCGGCTCTCGCTGGCCGGCACGCTCGCGGTGTACGGCAGCCGCTGGGGCGAGTTCCTCACCGACGATCCCCGGGAGGCCAACAGCGCCGGCGGCGTCTTCCCCGCGATCTGGGGCACGGTGACCATGACGCTGATCATGGCGCTGCTGGTGGCGCCGTTCGGCGTGCTCGCCGCGCTCTACCTGCGGGAATACGCCGCGCGGGGCCCAGTGACGGCGGCCGTGCGGATC
>JBIJCD010000510.1:0-2603 GCA_044344895.1 Pirellulales bacterium
AGCTCGTTCGAGGGCGTGGGGCCGGGCGGCCCGGGCGGCGGCTGGGCGGGTGGCGGGCGCGGGCCCTTCGGCGGCGGCGGATTTGGCGGCGGCGACATCGATCTCGAGAGCCTGTTCGGCGGTGCCGGCGGCTTTGCCGACATGTTCCGTGGCGCGTCCGGCACGGGCGGTCGCGCCACCCGCGGACGCAAACGGCAGGCGCAGGCGGCCGGCGCCGACGTCACGGCGCGGATCGAGATCCCGTTCACGCTGGCCATCGCTGGCGGCAAAACGGACGTGCGGCTCGACCGCGACGGCAAGTCGGAGACGATCAGCGTCACCATCCCGCAGGGGCTGCCCGACGGCGCCCGCATGCGGCTGCGCGGCCAGGGCATGCCGGGTTCGGGCGGAGGTCCTGCGGGAGACCTGCTGTTGGAGGTCCATGTCGCGTCGCATCCCGTCTTCAGGCGGGACGGCGACACGCTCGAGGTCAGCCTGCCGGTCACGCTCGCGGAGGCGATCGAGGGGGCCAAGGTCGACGTGCCCACGCCGTGGGGCACGATCGCGTTGCGGATCCCGCCGCGCACTTCCGGCGGCCGCAAACTCCGCGCCGCGGGCATGGGCGTGCGGCATGCCAATGGCGCCACGGGCGACCTGATCGCGGAGGTGCAGATCATGCTCCCCGAGCCGGCCGACTCCGGCGACATGGCGCGGCTGCTGGAAGCGGCACGCGCCGCCGGGCCGGCGGGATCGACGGTCCGATCGCAGCTGCGCTGGTGAACGCGGTGGGTCTCGGCTTTCCACGCTCCGTTCGGCTGCTCGCGGCGGGCGACTTCGCCCGCGTGTTCGCGGCGCGGCGCAGTGCCGCGGGCGGACCGCTCGTGCTCTATGCCTGCCCGGCGGCGGATCGCTCTGGCGGGGTGCGGCTGGGGCTTTCAGTGTCGCGTCGGGTCGGCAACGCCGTGGTCCGCAACCGCTGGAAGCGGCGGCTGCGGGAGGCGTTTCGCAGCGTGCGGGAGCGGCTCCCGGCGGGCAATGACTTCGTGGTCGTGGTGCGGCCGGCGGCAGTCCCCCTCGGCGCCGTCGGGGCCCGTCAGGTTGAGGATGCGATCCTCGAACTGGCTGGCCGGATCGTAAGGCGACCGGGCCACGCGACGGCCGCGCCGGCGGCGGCCCGCCCCAAGCCAGGACGTCGGAGGTGACCATGCCGGGGATGGCGTCCGTCTGGCGGGCGGTGCGCGTCGGCTGCGACCGGGTGGCATCGACGGCGCTGGTGCAGCTCGTTCGGACCTACCAACGGTTCGTGAGCCCGCTCCTCGGACGTCACTGCCGCTTCGATCCCAGCTGCAGCAGCTACTTCATGCAGTCGGTTGAGAAGCATGGGGCGGTCCGCGGCAGCCTGCGGGGGCTGGCTCGAATCTGCCGCTGCCATCCATGGAATCCGGGTGGCTACGATCCGCCCTGACAGGGCCGCGGCGGGCGCCGCAGCGCCGCCAGCACCCGCTGGTTGGCCGTGGGAAACGAGCGATCGTCCAGGTGCTCGATCGGCACCCATGTGAACGAGCCGCCCGGCGAGGCCGCCGGATCGATCGGCTCACCGGCCAGAAAGAAGATTTCGATCGGCCCGGCATGCGACTCGGCCCGTGCCGTCTCGAGCAGCCGGCCGATCCGGATCTCGAGCCCCGTCTCCTCGCGGACCTCCCGCACGGCGGCCGCCGCAGGCGTTTCGCCCCGCTCGACCTTGCCGCCCGGAAACTCGCGCAGCCCCGCGGCGTCGAGCGCGTGTGGATCGCGGCGACCGACCAGGACGCTGCCGTCCCGAACCACGACCGCCACGGCGATCGTGAGGAGGGCGTCGTGCATGCCTCGTCCTCCTGCGGCCCGCGCTCAGGCGGGCTTCTGGACGAGCTCGAGCAGGCGGCCCGGAGAGCCCATGATGTTGTAGCCCGCGTCCACGTGCAGGATTTCGCCGGTGATGCCGAACGAGTCGCGGGAGAGGAGCCAGGCGCCGGCCTTGCCGACCTCCTCCTGCGAGATGTTGCGGCCCATCGGCGCCATCCGCTCGTAGAGCCCGAGCATCTCGTCGACGCCCGCGCCGCGGCCGGCGAGCGTGCGCACCGGGCCCGCGCTCACCGCATTGACCCGGACGCCGGCGGGGCCGAGGTCGTAGGCCATGTACTTCACGCAGGCGTCGAGCGTGGCCTTGCACACACCCATGATGTTGTAGCCCGGCACCACCTTCTCGCCGCCGAAGTAGGTGAGCGTGAGGATGGAAGAATCCTTCGAGAGCATCTTGCGGCACAGCCGCCCCACGGCCAGCAGGCTGTAGGCGCTGGTCTCCATGGCGATTCGGAAACCCTCGCGGCTGCAGTCGGTGGTCTCGCCCTTGAGGTCTTCCAGCGGCGCGTAAGCGATCGAGTGCACCACGAAGTCGAGCGTACCGAACTCCTCCCTGCCGCGTTCCATGACGGCCGCGATCTGCTCGTCGCTGGACACGTCCATGGGCACGAGGAACTTGGCATTGGGTTCGGGGTCGGTGAGCTGGGCCACCCGGCGGCGATTCCGCTGCCGCTCGTCGTCGGGGCGGTCGGGGAGGTGGGAGAAGCCGACCTGGCCGCCACCGG
>JBIJCD010000534.1:0-2602 GCA_044344895.1 Pirellulales bacterium
TCATCACAGGCTTGCTGAGTAATTCTGTCCAAGCGATCAGAAAGATTCATTTTTCCCCCAATTGAATTAAATCAAAAAATGGCTCACTCCTTTTTGCCACATGTCCAAGTTGTCCGGATGCATTTTTATTCATAGAAGCGCTGAACACGCTGCTGTCGATATCGTTCTAGTTCTTCGCACAGCATGGTGAATATTTTCCTCAACTGCGTGTTGATTTCATGTGAATACACAGCGATCACTACTGGATCGATTTTTTCAAGACGCCGACATGCCATTTTCATCGATGTTGCGCCGACACTGAGTGCTGAGCCTTTCAGTGCATGCACTATCTCCCAAAATCGCTCCCATGTCTGAGCCAACATCGTCTGCTCAAGACTATCCAGCAGTTGTTTGTTATCTTTGATGAATTCAACAATCAAGTCATCCAGAAACTTCGGATCATGACTCATCTTTTCAATACCCTCCAAAGCAACTGGATTCAGCACGGGCTCCTCTTCGATCAGAAGCACAGGACGTGACGGCGTCGATGCTCGCTTTTTTCCCAGCCCGGGGACACTGCCATGAAAATCCTCCACAAGCCGATCCAACGTTCTCAGGAATGTATCGACCTGTATGGGCTTGGGCAAGAATTCATCGGCGCCTGCCTGCATGCTCTCCCTCCTGGCTTCGGGCGTTACATTGGCAGAGAACATGATGATAGGAATTCGCGCAGACTGCCCATGCATTAGCCGACATAATCTAGCCACATCCGTACCGGCCACTAATGGCATGTTCATGTCAAGGACGATGGCATCGAAAGTACGCTTGTCCACTGCATCCAATGCTTCTTCACCATCCTTGACGAGTACACAGCGATGACCAGCGCGCTCCAGTATCCTCTGCAAGACTTTACGATTGGTAGGATTATCTTCAGCAACCAGAATCTCATAGCCATGATGCTCGGTTGACGCAATCAAAGGGCCAGGGTCCCGCGTGGACGTCGCTTGTAGTTCCCTGGTATTTACATTGACATTGCTGCGGTCGAGATCGATCAGATGGGCATGCAGCAGATTGTTGAGAAAATCCGGCACAGGAGGCAGCCCAAGGATGGCATACAGCCCAGCCACATCCATTAGATTGTCCAGATCGGCACGCAGGCCCCCATCCGAAGTGAGCAGAATGACCGTCACCTTTGCCTGTATCGATGCATTGCGTAAAAGATCAACCTGTGTGCGTATCTCGCACGCATAATCTTGGACCGACTGCGTATCCTTGAATGGCAGGTCGAGGAATATCAAGCGTACCGGGTGCCCCGCCATCGATGCCTGCTCCATCAGCACGGTGGCTGCCGTGGTATTTCGGGCGAGCACCGGTGCTCTTCCGCACAGGTCTACCAGACAATCCACCAGTGGCTGCTGCTCCTCTACCGGGCTGATAATCAGCGGTCTTATCGCCTCAAAAGAATCCATCGCATGCAAGGCAGCCGGCTCCCCTGCGCAGAATTCCAGTTCGAACCAGAAAGCACTCCCCTCACCCTGGGTGCTGCTGAATCCTATGCTTCCTCCCATGAGTTCGACTAGCTGTTTGCATATGGTCGTCCCGAGCCCGGTACCGCCAAACCGGCGCGCAGTGGATTCATCGGCTTGGGTAAAGCTGTCAAAAATTTTTGTCTTTGCAGCTTCCGAGATGCCAATACCGGTATCTTTGATCAGAAAGTGCAAACGTATTGATGACTCTTTGCTGCCGGTCTTTTTTATCCGTAGCGATATGCTTCCCTGCTCGGTAAACTTGACTGCATTACCGATCAGGTTGACCAGAATCTGTCGTAAGTGATGCGGATCACCCTGAAGCCAGTACGGAACATCCTCTGCGATCGAGTAGCTGAATGCTATCTGGAAAGGATCGATCTGGTAAGAAAAAATATCGTGTATACCCTGCACTAACTGATACAGGTCAAAAGAAGTGTTCTCAACAGACATTTTTCCTGCTTCTATTTTGGAAAAATCGAGCACATCTTCAATTTGAGACAGCATGACCTTCGAGGTGTTGGTCATTGATGCAAGAATTTCTTTCTGCTCTCGATCTAATATTGTGCCGTTCAATAAGTCCACCATACCAATGATGGCATTCAAAGGCGTGCGTAACTCGTGACTGACCGAGCAGATGAAGGTACGCTTGGCCTGATTCGCTTCTTCGGCACGACTCAGCGCATTGCGCAGACGACTGACAAAGGTACTGAAATACAGCGAGATCAGCAGGGTTCCGAGCCAAAGCCCTGCCGACAGATGAAGCTCTTCGTACCAATAAGGGACAAGGACGATGACGACACCAAAACCCAGCAGGGCCATCCCTAGGGCAATGAATAAGTATTGGGTACCAAAACGAAATCCGTAACCAATGATGATCCACTGATACAGAAAAAACAGCGGCGCTGCCTTGCTTTCTGAGATGACAAATAAATAGGTCAGCGTTCCCACGTCTAGCATGATTGCCATGATTCGACGCGCATGTTTATCCCCCGGCCAGATCCAGACCGAGAAGGTGAGCATGGCGGAAATCACCACAAAACCAAGCAGAACGCATATCGGATCCAGATGAATTCCGAGACTGTCAGCGCTTGCTG